>NZ_FR898031.1:0-1227 GCF_000437175.1 Ruminococcus sp. CAG:330
CACGGGTCATGAGGAAATCCCATCAATAGAAATCGATGTTATTGGAATCCACCCAGCCGTAGTAATCGTTGTCATCCGTATCCCACAGTTCATACCATGTGGTTCCATAATTGGTGCACTTGTTTTTCGCCGTGACGTGCCATGTGTCGCCGAGACTCTTTCTCACCGTTTCGCATGCACCGCCATTGACGATGTAATCAGTGGTGTAGCCCGGAACAACCCCGCCATGGCAATTGATCTGTCCTTTCTGGTCGGGGATGCTGACAGCATAGCCGCCGCTCTGGACGGTTCCGCTGGTCTCCTGCTGAATCTCACGGATAACACCGTGGCCAACTGTTCCATCGGCTGCTACGGGAATCAGGAACAGATAGCTCTTCGGATTTTGGTAAGGGTCAAATTTCAGATTGACAGAATCCTGACACTCTGCCTTGCTGTAAGTTCCAATCACATTCGTGACGCTGTCGTCCTCCAGAGAGAATTTCGTGACCATCACATTTGCGAAATCTCCATCCACATACAGCCGTGTTTCCACGCCGTCCTGACCGGACAGCAGATAGGTATTCACATTTGCTTCAACGATACACGGCATCTCTATATCATAGGGCAGCAGCAGATCCACCTTGATGGTGTCGGAGAGATCACAACCCTTGAATTTTGCGCCATACCTCCGTTCCTCACCACTATAAGACTGTTCCATCACTTTTTCCTGTGTAACAGAACCGCCGACAATCTGAATTTCCGACACAACTTGCTGTCCCATCTGGGCATAGCTGCTATAGAGTTTGCCGTCCTTTTGATACAGCGTGGTATTTCCGCTGGCGAAGCTGCCCAAATCAAGAATGGTTCCATCTTCGTCCAAAGTGAACACCATCGTTTCTGTATCCGCTTCGCTTCCGCCAAACCGAATCAGCAGCTCCTGCGTTCCATCCTGATCGATGTCATAGAGATAGTATTCCCGATGTGCGACACTCTCCTGATAGTCATTTTTCGCGATATCTGCAAGTCCGCCATACAACTCAATCGTATCCATATACGCCATATAGTTCTTGGACTTCGCCACTTCCGTGGTGGTCGCCTTGGTGGTTGTTTGCTGGGCGGCGGTTTCCTTTGCAGCAGTGGTTTTCGTCACTGTCTCTGTGGTATCTGCCTTGGCAGTGCTGCCATCCAGCTGGTCGTACAGACCGATCATGTACGACTCGAACTCCTCCTCGCTGATTTTTTGGGAGG
>NZ_FR898031.1:1255-10056 GCF_000437175.1 Ruminococcus sp. CAG:330
ATCCGATCGGACACGGAAACCGTGTGGTCGTCTTCCTGCCGGAACTGGATGGACAGACCGGTATTGTCCTTCTGGTTCGTTCCGAAAAATTCCACCACATCGTCGGAATTGTAAGTCCAGTAATCTTCGCCGTAATATGCTGTAATCAGGTTGCCCACTGTGATGTCCGGCAGAAATTCAAAATAAGAATTCTGAACTGTTTCAATGGCACGGTCGCCCTTTTTGTTCCAGTGGCTTTCCAGCCCTGCAACAATCGCAATCACAGCAGCTGCCACTACAACAATTATCACAATGACAATGATTGCCGGCTTGTGATAGCGCTTCGTGACCACCTTTCCGCTGCCAGCCGGTTTACTGGCTGGTACAGTGATCTGCGGTGCAGCCGGGCTGGTGCTGATGCGATCCTGCGCCGGTGCGGCATCGTCTGTGTCACTGACGGGCGTTCCGCAGTAGTCACAGAACTTCGCCGTGTCGTCTATCTGTCTTCCGCAATTTGTGCAAAACATTGCAACGCTCCTTTTCGATTCTCACGCTTTTGAAAGCGGACTCTTACTGCCATACCGCTGTGATCTCATTGCTCCACTCGCTGTAGATCACGCCGTCGTCGGTATTGGCATATGCTCTGACTGCCAGATGTTCCAGCTGTGTTGAACTGTACTCGTTCTCACTGTGTGACGTCAAATTGCCAAAGACAAAGGTATTCGTTCCGACCCTCTGCATTTCGTTCGATACTGTCGCTGTTCCCAGTGACTCATATCCATAATGTTTGACATAGGACACCTCATAGCCATCGGCGTTGGGAATTGCATCCCAGCAGACCACGTCGCAGCTGTGCGTTCCGGAATACATTTCTTTTCCCATTCCACTCAGGGAAACTGGAACTTCCTTGACTACTGTATAAATCGACGGTGTGTCCAGCGAAGTCAGCTTCAGCTTTTCGCCGGAAGTCTCCCCGCATCTTGCACAGGTCTTCGGTGCGGACAGCGTAGCTTCCTTCCAGTCGTGCCCCAATGCCTTTCCATCGGCAGCACCGCAAACGGTGCAGGTTTTCGGTTCCGTACAGGTGGCATCTTTCCACTGGTGCCCTGCGGGTTTTCCCTCCGTTGCACCGCAGACGGAACAGGTCTTGGGTTCCGTGCAGGTGGCATCCTTCCACTGGTGCTCTGCCACTTCGCCCTCGGTTGCACCGCAAACGGAACAGGTCTTGGGCTTCTGGCACGTCGCCTCGACCCACTGGTGTCCAGCCGCCTTTTCCAGAACTTCGCCGCATCTCCGGCACACGGAATCTTCGGTGCAGGTCACCTCTGACGCATCGTGCCCCAGTGCTTCGCCCTCAATTTTTCCGCAGACCGTGCACGTCTTTGGTTCGGTACAGGTGGCATCCTGCCACTTGTGAAAACAGATCACATGGGTCATGTACAAGCCGGTGAATATTCCGGCTGCCACCAGCACAGCAGCGATCACCACGATCAGCAGAGCCTTTTTGTTTTTGGCTTTGGCACCGGTCGGCGCTGCAGCGGTTTCTTCTGCTGTTACCGCTGCTTCGGCAGGCGCTGTGCTCGCACTGTTCTCCGGCATTTGCTCCGGAGAATCAGCCTCTGTTACCTTCGTACCGCACTGATCGCAAAATTTCGCATCGTCTTTGAGTTCTTTTCCGCAGTTTTCACAAACCATATCTATTCTCCTTTACGCTCACGATTTCAGAGCTTATTCAGAACCAGTCTTCACAAGCGGATACACGTGTCTTTTCGGCAAATTTTGCTGCATACTGCGTGAAAAATACTTGCCGGGCGACAGCCCGCCTGCGTATTTTTGCCTTGTCTGCAACAAAATTATGCTCGAAAATCCACATATATTTCTTGTGAAGACAGGTTCTGATAGGTTTATTATATCATAGTAATTTGGAAAAAGCAAATACAGGTGCGCTGCATCAAAACAATGAAACGGATGAAAATATGAAACAGGCGCTCAAGTGCAATCAGTTCCAATACCATTCAAATGAATCACCATCGAAAATGTAATTGAAAAATCCCTCCATATCGTCCGAAACGTCTGCCTCATCTCCGTAATCATCTTCCAGCTCAACAGCAAAGACTTCGAACTCGTTGCTATCATGCACATCCGGATCGTGCCGAAATCCAATCCTAACCTCGATCTCATCGTCATCCTCCGAGTAGAAATATCCGTCGAAAACCACGTATTTCTCGTCTGTGTCATTGTCTTCATCATAATACCACGAGCCGTCGTGGAATGCATCGTCAAACGCTTCTCCAATCGTTGCGCCCTCATCAAAATCCAGCAGTGTTCCATCTTTCACTGTATCAATGGAAAAGTCGTCGGAGCGCAATGCTACGACAATGCAAATAATCACCACAAGAATGATAATTCCGCCAACTACCGAGCCTATGATAATCAGCGGCAGCATCTTGTTTTTCTTCTTTACAGCGACTGCTGCACCGTTCTGATACGGCACAGTCCCCTGCGGCATTCCTATCCCCTGTACCGGCGGTACTGGCGGCTGCGGCGGCTGCGATGCTGCTGTCTCTTGCGGTGCGCCGCAATTCGGACAGAACTGCTCTTCCTCTGACATCTCATTCCCACAATTGGTGCAAAACATAATAACATCCTCCTCTATTTCGTTTTCATCCATTGCATCCGGATTTGCGCTTCAGTTCCCCGATAAACTGGTCGATCTCCGCATTTTTCGGGAGCACAGGAATCTTGAACTCCTTGTTTTCGTCGGTGGTGACAATCGTCACCACACGCATTTTCCGCTTCAAGAAAACAAGTACCGCAAAAACTGCACATACTACTGTCACGGGGATCAGTCCGCCAAGAGCACAGAGGATGCCAAGAACCACCGCAACGATCAGCGAAAAGATCATGTACTTGCTGGTCTTATTCTCATCCCTGATCTCCCGCACAATGGAGTACGGGATCTGCAATTTTTTCAGTCCCTTGGCATACAGCAGGTTGTCCGTATCAAACCCAACGCCCACACGGCTCAATCTGGCTCGTCCAAAATTGAACAGAAAGTAGTAGTCAAACACATAAGACTTCCCCACAATTCCGTCCGCAGCTGTGTCTGTGCCGTCTGCACTTGCGGCGGGAGCGGATACTGGCTGCGCTTCCGGTGCCTGCGCTGTGGGATTCGTCCCGCTGCCAACCACTGTGCCACACCCCGCACAAAACTTTGCATTTTCCTTCAATTCTTTTCCGCAGTTCTTACAAAACATGATGATTCTTCTCCTTTTTTATAGAAATTCCAAAAATCAGACCTTTCTTTTATTTTATCACCATTTCTTTCTAATGTCAATAGCTATAGAGATTATATTTTCAATCTCTATATAGACTTTATTTGTCGGATCTTCCGCTTAATCTGCTTTTATTCAAACGCTTGATTGTAAAGATTAAGCGGAAAATTCAGGGTTTCCCGCCATTTCTTTCTGATGATAATGGTTATAAGGAATATTATTTTATCCCTATATAGACTTGATTCGACAAAAAAATACCGATAAAATAAAAAGTATCATCCCTTTCGTGTCTTGACAATTTGTGTTACCCAAAATCCAAAGCAGGCTCTCAGCGCAGAAAGAGAGGTAGTCATCGTGAAAAACAGAACCAATCTCTCCGTCGTCGTGGGAGAACGAATCCGTCAATTTCGCACCAAACAGGACCTCAGCCAAGAGGAGCTGGCATTTGCCTCCGAAATCCATCCCGCTTATATCGGGAAAGTTGAACGCGGGGAAAAATGTCCGACCATTGAAACGCTGGGAAAAATCGCAAACGGACTTAAAATTCCGCTCAGCAAGCTGATCGATATCAGCGCAGACACAGAGCCCTCTGAATCTGATGCGCTTTATCGAATTTGCTCCGCAATGAACGGACTTTCCAAAGCGCAAATGAACCAGATTGCACACATCGTGGAGGAGATCACTGCTCTGATGCAAAATCCCTCCTGATCTTTTCCTCCGAGTCTTCATAGGGCAAGTCAAAAATATCATAAAGCCGAACTAGAAGCAGCGCATTATTTTCGGGAATCTCCCGAATCTGCGCTGCTTTTTGATGTTCCCCGATTTTCTCCAGAAAGATCTCCAGTTCACCGTTGCCATAGCTGTACAGAAGCTCGTCAATGGAAAAGCAGCGCTTCAGATCGCTCAAACCGGTCAATATCTCACCATTCATAAGCATTTTCTCTCACCTCCCAAACTTATTTTATCACAATCGGAGGGAAAGGAGATTCCATAATAGTTCCCGAATTTTTTAAATATTTCGGAGCTGTTTTCAATTGACAGAAGCGGCTTGAACACCAAAGGTGTTTATATTTTGATATTTTACGCCATCTTCCGTCAGATCATTCGCACCGTGGCGCATCTGGTTCCGGCAGAAGATGCGTCTGGCACGCCTGTTGCCTTTTGAGGTGCTGAGGCGCATCGTCTGGAAATTCTGTTTCTCACGCCATCCGGACGGGAAAAAGGCATCGGCAGGCAGTGGGATTCTATAAGCACTTGAGATTTGAAAGCCTGTCTTCACAAGAAATATATGTGGATTTTCGAGCATAATTTTGTTGCGGACAATGCAAAAATACGCAGGCGTGCTGTCGCCCGTCAAGTATTTTTCACGCAGTATGCAGCAAAATTTGCTAAAAAGACACGTGTATCCGCTTGTGAAGACGGGTTTTTATTATATTGGAGGAAAAATACGAAACAGACTCCCGCACCTGGAAATATTCTCTCACTGCACAATCCGCAGCTTTTCGTCAAAATCGTCATTCCGCAGCATGATTTGATACTTTTTGGGTGTCAGTCCGGTATACGCCTTGAAATCGTGCACAAAGTGGGACTGGTCGAAGTAACCCAGATCGGCAGCAATCTCCGTCAGAGAGCGCCCGATGTGCTGATTCTGGTTTAGAGCAGATATTGCACTTTGAAATCGCACGATCTTTGCCAGCTGTTTGGGACTGAGTCCGGTTTCATTCCGGAAACATTTGTCAATGTATCTGGTTGTGTAGCCGGTATCCTCCGCCAGCTGTTCTATGGAAATGCTGCCGGCAGAGCGAATCATCAAATTAGAAGAATGGAGCACCAGCAGGTTTTGATGCTCCTGCGGACAGACCCGGCGATAGATGCTCATATAAGAGCGCATAAACACACGAATCTGTTGCCGGAAATCTGTAGTATTGCAAATGCCCTCCAGCATTCGCCTGTCCTGAATCAAATCGTCCAGCGGAATGCGGTGGTTAACCAGATGTGACATAATGTCAGCACTGCCCAAAACCGGATTATAGCCCGGCAGAAACCGCACGCCGAAATAGGAGGTGTTGCTCTCCGAAAGCACGATTTGTGGCGACAGGACCGTACCGCAGATTTCTGCGTAGGGATGCTTCGGATTACAGCAGAACACCATGTCCACACACCCGTCCGGAATCGCATAGCGAGGCTCTATCCCAGTAAAGCAATGATAAAAATGCACGATGCCAAACCGGTTCAGAATGAACTTTTCATAGGAACGGGAGGATGTTACGAAAAACGGCTGCTTCGGTGTCATATAAATTTGTTTTTCCATGTATCGCTCCTCCTCTCATGCGATTTCCCGTTAAAATAATTTCTATCCTATTATAATACAGCCCCTTAGAGATTTCAAGTAGCATCTGATAAAAAAAGCAGCCTTACAGAAAAACTTTCTGTAAGACTGCCTTTTCAACAGAATATTTTCAGAGTTTATTTTACTTTTTTCTGCAAAAAATAGCGCAGTGATTTAGAAGCTGTTTTCACACGAATGCATATGGATTTTCCAGCAAAATCTGAAAACAGTCTCTTACTCCGGACGAGTTCCGGTGTTAACGTCCGCCGGTACACTCTGAATCTCCGGAACAGCATCCAGATGCAATTTCTTTGCCACTTCCGGATTGTGATTGATCTGATACAGATCAGACTCCATTGCCATGACTTCCTTGATCTGGTATGGCTTGAACATGGGACGTTTCATCACACACTTGATCCAGATGACCGCATAGACCGACAAAATCGCAACGGTAATGAGAAAAATCAGATAGATCCGTTTCTTGACCTCCCAGCTGGAGTCGATGTTGTAGATCATAAAAGCGTTGCCCAGAACGCCGATAATGGGAATCAGCGGGCCAAAGGGAAGCTTAAATGTTCTGGGGGCTTTCGGCAGGCGCTTCCGCAGAATCAGCACATCGCAGTGCAGAATGATGTAGGAGGAGATCCAGAACGTGCAGCCTGTCAGAATCAGGAATGTCAGCTGATCGCTGGTGGAAAGTCCGGTAATGTTGATGAGAATCATTGCGATTGCCACCAGCAGCAGCCCCACATAAGGTGTGCCATGCCGATTCTTGCGCATGAACACAGCGGGCAGCAGCTTCAGTTTTGCCATACCGGAACAGATCTGAGCGATAGAGAACATAGCGGTGTTCAGGGTGCTGACCACTGCCAGAAGAGAGATGATGGTCATCCAGATCGTACCGACTTTGCCATACAGCAGAGTACCGTACAGAATATGAGGGACAGTGCTGACGCTCAGTTCCTCCCACGGCGTATAGTGGCTAAAGCCAACGACCATGAAAATCTGCATCAGCAGAATTGCCAGCAGACTGATGACCATGCCCAGCGGCACTTTCTTCCGGGGATTTTTGACCTGTGTGGAAATGGGGACAATGAACTCTACGCCAATGAACAGAAAGAATGCCAGTCCCAGCAGGGAGAACACATCGCCGGGCTTCGAGGAGAGCACCTCCGGCTGTTCCACGACCTGACCGGTACCCAGCTTGATCGTTCCCATGATGCCCAGAAACAGCAGCGAACCGATCAGCCCGTATGCCACAATATTCTGCACCTTGGCGAACATGTCTACGCCGAACAGGTTCAAGCCCAGCAAAAGCAGAATCAGCACAATAGAATAAACCGAACCCGGAATGGGAACATTGGGAAGGACACTGCTCAGAGTGTTGCCGAACATGGCAGCCTCCGAGCTGCCCATGATGGTCTGACATGTCAGATAACCGCCCACAGTGATGACGATGGACACAAACGGTCCGAAGCACGCCAGCGTGTA
Source organism: Ruminococcus sp. CAG:330 (assembly GCF_000437175.1). Classification (NCBI taxonomy): domain Bacteria; kingdom Bacillati; phylum Bacillota; class Clostridia; order Eubacteriales; family Oscillospiraceae; genus Ruminococcus; species Ruminococcus sp. CAG:330. Next base: position 8,330 of record NZ_FR898031.1, read on the forward strand.
CTGCGCCATACCGCCTGTCAGGTTCGGCATCAGAGCATTCAGCTCACAGATGGAAAACGCCGTCAGAATGTTAAAGGCGCAGGCAATCGCCATGGTAATGATAAACGGCAGACCAATGGCTGATGCTCCCTGCCCGATGGAGAGCAGACAGCTTGTGGCAATTATCAAGCCGACACCAGTCGCCACAATACTGGGTAAGCCCAACTTTTTCTCTTGCATCATTCTCAACTCTTTTCTTTCTGGAACAAATCCTTATTTCTCGCCGTACAGCAGGGCATCAACGCCCTCCTCACCAGTACGGACACGAATGACATTGGTCACATCGGAAACAAAAATCTTGCCGTCGCCGATGTGTCCGGTGTACAGTTCTTTTTTGACAAACTCCAGCAGCCCGTCCAGTTCCTCGGTGGGCAGGACGATCATGACAACCTCTTTCGGCAGCAGGCTGATCTCCTTGTTCTTTTCCTCCACCTCGAATTCCTGCGTGCCGTGCTGCACACCGCAACCCAACACCTGATATACCGTCATGCCGGTAATGTGAAATTTTCCCAATGCCTTTTTCAGCGGCTCGATCTTGGAAATACCGGTGATAATTTCAACTCTGGATAACTTCATAAAAACTCCTCCTGTCATTTGCAACAATTCTAAAAAAGAAAAAAGATGCCGAATTTCTCAGAGAAACTCGACATCTTTGTCTTTCTGTTCCTATTATAGCAGACATACGTCTCAAAAAATTGTATAAATCCGAACTCACTGAAAACGGTCGTACCGCAGTGCGGAAAGGTCCACTGCTGTTTCCTGCTCCATTGCCAGCTGCGACAGCACCAGCCCCACTGCCGGCGAGGCCGGCGAGATGCCGAAGCCATGTCCGCTAAATCCGCACGCCAGAATCAGTCCCGGAACCTCCTCCACAGTACTGATAACCGGCACATGGTCGGCACAGGAATCCATCCAGCCCGCCCAGCTGCGGACGACCTTGATGTTTGCCAGATTCGGAAAATAGTGCATGATGCCGCGGCAGGCTGCCGAAGCAGCGATGCTGGAGGAAAGAGGCTTGCCTGGCTTTGCATACGGTTCCAAGCCGGAGTTCAGACCAAAGACAAACGAACCGTGTTCCGTCTGATGCCCGTAGAAATCCGCATCCGCAGTGCCAAGCATCTGCCAGAACATGGGAGCGACTGCCTCGGTGACCAGTGTTTCCAGCAGCACCGGCTGCATGGGAACATCAATGCCCACAGTTGATGCAATGAAACGGCTCTCATAGCCCGCTGCCAGAATGATTTTGTCGCCCTCGTACACATTGCCGGACTCAGTCACAACCTGACGTGCAGCGCCCTTGATTTTCCGCAGCTCCACGACTTTTTCGCCGGAGATGAAGTGTGCCCCAAGACGGCGTGCCATTTTATAATAGCCCATGGTCGCCATCAGCGGGTTGGCGTGTCCGTCGGTGGGACACCAGCTGGCACAGGTCACAGCATCGGACAAATACGGATTGATGCGTCTTGCCTCATCGCCGGAGATCATGCGCACATCCACGCCGCAGGCCACGGCACGGTCTGCCAGTCCCTCCAGGATCTTCTGATGCTTCGGCGTGCTGCCAAGACGGAGGTTGCCCTCCTGATAATATTCCACATTGGTGTCCAGCATCTCCGACAGGTGCGGCCAGATATGCTGGATGGCATACATCACCAGCGGCAGTTCTCTGGGATCACGGCCGGACTGGCGGA
>NZ_FR898031.1:10080-13661 GCF_000437175.1 Ruminococcus sp. CAG:330
GGGGGTAGAGCCGCCGTTGCCGATGTTCTCGCTGCCCTCCAGTACCAGAACGGAGACACCATTTTTTGCAAGATTATATGCCGCAGCGCATCCGATGATGCCGCCGCCAACGATAATGACTTCTGCATTCATTTTGTCTCCTCCTTATCTCTTGCCAGCACTTTCATTTCAATGGGGCGCATGGGCGCTCTGCCGGTGGCAGGACCGAGTTCATTGGGACGCACGCCCAGTTCCCGTGCAACGATGCCCTTTACCAGTTTCGTACAGGTCTGCCCCTGACAGAGTCCCATACCGGTTCGCAGATACCGGCGAATTTCGGTGAGGGTGAACATGCCGTCATGCACCGCACGGCGAATCTCCCCTTTCGTAATCTCTTCGCAGCGGCAGACGATCATGTCGTCGTCTGGCTGGGGAACAAACGGTTTCAGTTCACGGTTTCTGTCATTCATGCTGTCTCCTCCTCCCGAAAAAATCTTGCTTTCATGGCATATTCTTTCGGCACTTTCATGGTAAGCAGATTCGTATGGTCGAATGCCTTTGCGCTGCGCACATTGACCACCTCTGCCTCACAGACCTTATCGCCCTTTCGGTTCAGGGCAACGCCCTTATCGCCTTTCTGCGGCAGGGGCAGGAACTCATACGGCAGTGTGATTTCTGCGGTACCGTCTCCGCAATCCTCGTTCACGAGGAAGATTGCCTGACCGGAACAGGAAGCTACGCACATGCCGCAACCGGTGCACTTTTTCTCCGGATCGATGGACGGCAGTGCGGTGATGTTGCTGCCGATGCGGATGCAGTGCTTCGGACATGCATCCTGACACGGGTTGCAAGGGATGTTCTGGGTACACTCGATGACCGGATGCACACCGCTGCCGTGGGTCACACCGGGAAAGCGCTCGATCTCCGCCTCGGCAACGAACCCGTGTTTCAACAGGTTTTGCGAAATTTCCACACCTTCTTCGGTCTCGGTAATCTGTTTGCCACGCATTCCCGGTGCAAACATACCCTGCCGCAGACCAGCCAGCGCAGCCTCCTGCTTGGCTGCCTCTTCCTTACAGGTTTCCTCCGAGATAAAGCCCAGCCGTGCAGCTGCTGCAATCCCGGCGATTCTTCCCTCGATCATGGCACTGGAAGCCTCTTCGATACCGGAAACATCTCCGGCAGCATAGATGCCGGGAATCGATGTTTCGCCGTATTCATCCACAACCGGAACAAATCCGGCCTTTGCCGGATTGTCCTCCATGGCGCATCCTGCCATATCGCACAGCTTGGACATGGGCGAAAGCCCGACTGCCAGACAAATCGTATCCACATCGAAATGTTTTTCCGTGCCCGGAATGATCTGCCAGTTCTTGTCCACCTCTCCGATGGTCACGCCAGTGACACAGTCCTCGCCGTCTGCGGAAATAATTGTATGGGACAGATAGAACGGCACACCGCATCTTGCTACCTTGGCTGCGTGAACGCCATAACCGCCCACACGGGGCGCTGCGTCTGCCACGGTAACCACTTCACAGCCCGCCTGCATCAGCTGAAAGCTGACCACCAGTCCCACGTTACCGGAACCCAGCATCAGCACACGCTTGCCCGGCAGTGTGCCGTGGAGGTTCATCATGGTCTGCGCTGCACCTGCGCCGATGACACCCGGCAGCGTCCAGCCCGGAAACGTGACCATGTTCTCACTTGCGCCGGTGGCAATCAGAATCGTGTCCCCCTTGACGTGGATGACATGGTCTTCGACCTTGACAGTCACTTCCTTTTCCGGAAAAATGCCGATCACGATGGCATTCAGAACAACCTCAACCCCCAGAGATGCTGCCTCTGCCAGAAGCTCTTCACCGATATGGAAGCCTCGAATCTTTGCCTTGTGCTCTTTCGAGCCAAAGAACTTGTGAATCTGCTTGAACAGCTGTCCGCCGGGCTTTGCATTTTCATCGTATACCACAACGTGCATTCCCTTTTTTGCCGCCTCAATGGCTGCGGACAAGCCTGCCGGCCCTGCGCCGACCACAATCATATCATAACGCTTCATCATTTTGCTGCACCTCCCGGCTGTTCTGCAGTCACACCATACTGTGTCCGGATCTCCATGCCCTCTTCCAGCGGCGTGATACACGTCCGCACATTCGGCTGTCCGTTGACGACCATGACACAGTCGGTACAGCGCCCGATGGCGCAGAAGATTCCTCTTGGCTTATGCTCTTTTCTGGTGTAGCGGTGCACCATCACGCCGGCATTTTTCAGTGCCATGGCGATTGGCTCTCCGGCATATCCCTGTAGTGTTTTTCCATCAAAAGTAAAGGAAACCAGCTGTCCCTTTTCATATGTTCCCAGAATCGGATGTTCCTGTATTCTCATGTCTGCTCCTCCTGTCTCTTTATACCATCTGCGGGGTATCCCAAAGCTTCAGCTTTGTGCCGATGCCCTTTTTCAGCGCATTGCGGTAAACCATTGTGCCCCAGGCCACATCCTCTACCGGCATACCGCCGATGGAGTACACGATGATCTCATCGTCTTTCCGGTGCAGCGGAATGTTGCCCATCAGGATGTCGCCCAGATCGTCCACCTGCTCCGGCTTCATCTTGCCCTCTGCAATCAGATCCATGACATGCACTGCCGGAATCGGAACGGTGTTGTAAGCGTTGGGTTTCATCTCCTCTTCCCATGCCTCGTACAGCTTGATGTTGTCCGTCACGGTTCTTGCACGGTGAATTATGAAGTCATCATCGAACCGGAGCGCCGCAGTGGAACTGATCAGTGCCCCCGGCTTGATCCATTCCTCTTTGATGTACGGATACAGGCTGGGATCGCCGGTGGGCGTGGAAGTGCTTGCCGAAACAATATCGGCATCCCGTACCGCCTCTTCCATGGTATCCACCGCATACACATTCACCTGCGGATATTCTTTCTTCACGTGGGCAATGAACTTTTCCAGCGAGGCTTTTCCACGACCCTTGACCTTAATGGTCTCAATGCCGGGACGAACCGCCATGATCGCTGCCAGCGCCGTCTTGCTCATCACGCCCGGACCAATGATGGCAGCCACCTTGGAATCCGGCTTGGACAAGTGCTTGTATCCCACACCCGGAACTGCGCCGGTGCGGTAAGCGGAGAGGATGTTGGCGGACATATATGCCACCGGTGCGCCGGTGTCCTTGTCATTCAGCGTCAGCATCAGGATGGAACGGGGCAGACCCTTTTCCTTATTGGCACAGTTGGAGCCGTACCACTTCATGCCTGCCATGTCGAACACACCGCCCAGATACGCCGGCATTGCCATAAAACGTCTGTCCGGACCGTCTACCGGCATTTCCGGAAACGGAGAGGACGGCGGGAACATGACCATACATCCGTGGGAGTTGCCGTTTGCGCCACCCATCCGATAATCGCCAACTTTCATCAGCTTGAACATTTCCTCCATAGCATCGATGCAGCCTGCCATATCCTTGACACCGGCTGCCACCATATCCTCTTCGTTCAGATACAAAAAATCAACTTCTGGATAGCTCATCTGAAATACCTCCTACGAAACGTCCGGCACACGCCAGTGTGTGCTGCGCTTCCTGAAAAATAAAGCAAAA
>NZ_FR898032.1:0-2331 GCF_000437175.1 Ruminococcus sp. CAG:330
CGGAGCGGCAGACTTGTCGTGGTCAGAAGCAGCCGTACCCGCTCCAGACGGGAACGGGTGATGTCGTTGGAGATGGTTTCCCCAAACACCTCCTTATAACTGTGCTGGAGGGAAGAAAGGCTCATGGAGAACTTCTTCGCCAGCGATGCCACTGTACCCACCTGATCAATCTGGTGGGTGATCTGATAGTGCAGGATCATCAGGTTGTCCAGTTTTGTGGAAGGCGTTTGTGTGATGATCTTCTGCGTCTCCTGAAGCTGCCGGCTGATGTGAAAGAACATCTGCTTCAGTTCCAGCTCGACCATGTCCATGTGATACGGTCTTGCCGTGTAAAATTCGTAGGTCATGCTGCGGATGTGTGCGGAGATCGTAGCAGCATCTGTCAGCGGAACCGGCTGGTTCAGGGGAATGCCAAGCTCCGGAAACAGCTTCTGATCCCGTGGCTCTACGGTGAAATAGAACCAGTCGTCCATGTACGTGTCATCGCAGGCGGCATAGTACTGCGGGGTATTGCCGGAGTACAGGAGAAACGAGCCTGCCTGTGCAATCTCCTCTTTTCCGTTTCGCCGGATCAGTGCTTTGGTCTGAAACAGCAGGAACAGCCAAGCCTGTCCGATTCCGTTGGGGTTGCTCATCACAAAGTCTGCATCGTGTCCATGATGATAGCCAATGCTGTGAATTTTCATAAGATCACGCCTTCCGCAAGATTATACTTTTATCATACCATGTGCTTGCACGCTTTGCAATACAATTTCAAAAAAATGCAGAAAATGTATGTGAAAAATGCAGGATTTTATATTTTGTTTTCCATGGATTCATGTTACAATAAAATTAAAACGAGAGCAAGTTCTTCTGAAATTACGGTATTTTAAGAAAGGAATCAAACTGCCATGAAAATATGCAGTCAGATCATAGCCGTTTTCTGCACAGCTGCCGTTGCGCTGACCTCTGCCGGCATGACCGCCTCCGCAGAACCTGCCTCCGCTATGCGGGACATGACCACCATGGAGCTGGTGCGGGAAATGGGACTGGGCATCAATCTGGGAAACACCTACGAATCCTGCGGCGACTGGATCGCACAGTGGGGCGACGGAACGCCGGAATCCTACGAAACCGCCTGGGGCAGTCCGGTCATCACACAGGAGATGATTCAGGGCTACGCCGATGCCGGATTCCATACGCTTCGTGTGCCGGTGGCATGGTCAAACCTGATGGGGGACAACTACACCATCAGCAGCGCCTACCTCGGCGCAGTGCAGGAGGTCGTGGACTGGGCGCTGGACAGCGACCTGCACGTCATTGTCAATCTGCACTATGATGGCGGATGGCTGGCAAATTTCCCCACGGACAAGGAAAACTGCATGACCAAGTACAAGCGCATCTGGACGCAGATCTGTGATGCTTTTGCGGATTACGGGGACTATCTGGTCTTTGAGTCCCAGAATGAGGAACTCGGCTGGGATACGCTGTGGAACCGCTGGGGCGGTACGACAGGCAAGGAGGAATCCTATGCGCTGGTGAACGAGATCAACCAGACCTTTGTGGACATCGTCCGTTCCTCCGGCGGCAACAATCCGGAGCGCCACCTGCTGATCTCCGGCTATGGCACGGACGTCGACCTGACCTGTGACAGCCTGTTCCAGATGCCGCAGGATCCTGCGGGACGCTGCGCCGTTTCGGTGCACTACTACACCCCGTCAGACTTTGCGATTCTGGAGGAGGATGCCAGCTGGGGCACTATGCGCAGCACATGGGGCACGGATGCGGACTTTACCCAGCTGAACCACTATATGGATATGCTGAAAACGACCTTTGTGGACAAGGGCATTCCGGTTATCATTGGAGAGTATGGCTGCCCCAAGAAAAACAAAGATGCCGATTCTGTGCGCCTGTTCCTGTCCTCTGTGTGCGAGGCAGCGTATTCCAGAGAGATGTGTCCGGTGCTCTGGGATGTGACCGATCTGCACTATAACCGCAGTACCTGCCAGATGAATGACAGCGTGCTTCAGGAGAACTTCAGGAATATTCGGGAGAAGTACCAGCCGGAAACGCCGGCTGCTGGCGATGTGAATCAAGATGGCGCATGTAATCTTGCCGATGCGGTGCTGCTCCAGAAGTATCTGCTGAACCAGATGAATCTGACCGAGAAACAGGCTTCGGCGGCTGATGTTCAGGCGGATGGCACAGTCAATGGATTGGATTTGGTGACGCTGCGTGCGATGCTTTGAGAAAAAATTGAGAGAATGTTGTGAGGGATACGGTGCGCCGTGTCCCTTTTTGTTTGCGTATCATAAGTTTCGTTGAAAACGTTCCACCGGAACGTTTTCAAAA
>NZ_FR898033.1:0-2614 GCF_000437175.1 Ruminococcus sp. CAG:330
TGCAAGTTGACCCGTCAATCAAAATTCCGTTCACAACGACCAAGGGGGTTTCTTCTTGCTTTTTAGCTAACCACGGCGTGCCAGAAAAAGCTCTCCCGCCAATACTCGTCGCACTGTCTGGTATCGTGATTGATGTCAAACTGTCACAGTCGTAAAAAGCACCCCCTCCAATACTCGTCACACTGTCCGATATCATGATTGATGTCAAACTGGTACAACTGCAAAAAGCAAACTCTCCAATACTCGTTACGCTGTCCGGTATCATGATTGATGTCAAACTGGTACAGTCGGAAAAAGCATACCCTCCAATACTCATCACGCTGTCTGGTATCATGATTGATGTCAGACTGGTACAAGTGTAAAAAGCATACCCTCCAATCCTCGTTACGCTGTCCGGTATTGTGATTTCGGTCAAACTCCTACAGGATGAAAAGGCATATTCCCCAATACTCGTCACACTTTTCCCATCAATTTCCGACGGGATTTCAACAATTTCTGCATTTAATCTGCAATCTGTAATTACAATATCACCGGCATCTGTTACTTCATAGGATAAATCACCATAAGAATAAGAGTCCGCACTTGCCGACAGCACCGTTCCCATGCTTTCCAGCACGCTCTGCATGCCAGTCACGCCAACGCTGCCCAGACAAAGCACCCCTGCGGTCACCGCTGACAAAATTTTTTTCCACAATTTCATGTTTCGCAAATCCTCCTTTTTTTTGTCCGCCCCTGCATCAATTCATGATGTTATGTAAAATTATAGCTCATATGTAAAATTATAGCTCAAAAGAAAGAATAAAAAACGACTAATTCTAGACTCATCTGTAAATTTCAACATTTTATTCGTATTTTCACAAAAAAAGAGCGCCCTGCACACACAGAACGCCCTTTTGATTTCTGTTTCGGGAGAAACCTTTGCGGTTATTCCTCCACGATCACCTTATGGAACACCTTCTTGCCCTTGCGGAGAATGGTCTCTGCCTCGGGGTAGATCACGCACTTGGGATCGATGATCTTGGTGTCATTGATGGCAACGCCGCCCTGCTGCACCAGACGGCGAGCCTCGCCGTTGGACGGTGCCAGACCGCAGCGCACCATGAGGGTCAGAATGCCGATTCCGCCGTCCGTCAGCTCCTCTGCTTTCAAGATGGTGGTGGGCATGTTGTCGTTGTTTCCGCTTCCGCCGAACATTGCCTTGGCGGCTTCCTGCGCCTTGTCGGCTGCGTCCTTGCCGTGCACCAGCTCGGTCAGCTCGTGCGCCAGCAGTTCCTTTGCCTGATTCAGCTGCTGTCCCTCCAGCGTGCGCTCCATCTCCTCGATCTGCTCGATGGGCACGAAGGTCAAAAGCTTCAGGCACTTGATGACATCCTGATCGGACACATTCCGCCAGTACTGGTAGAACTCGTAGGGCGTAGTCTTTTCGGGATCCAGCCATACTGCGCCCTTTTCGGTCTTGCCCATCTTCTTGCCCTCGGAGTTCAGCAGCAGAGTGATGGTCATAGCGTAGGCATCCTTGCCCAGCTTCCGGCGGATCAGCTCGGTACCGCCCAGCATGTTTGCCCACTGGTCATCTCCGCCGAACTGCATGTTGCAGCCGTAATCCTGGAACAGCTTGTAGAAGTCGTAGCTCTGCATAATCATGTAGTTGAATTCCAGGAATGTCAGGCCACGCTCCATGCGCTGCTTGTAGCACTCATGGGAGAGCATGCGGTTGACGCTGAAGTGTGCGCCCACATCCCGCAGCACGTCCACATAGTTCAGGTTCAGCAGCCAGTCGCCGTTGTTGACGACAATTGCCTTGCCCTCGGAAAAATCGATGAACCGGCTCATCTGTTTCTTGAAGCAGTCTACGTTGTGCTGGATGGTCTCCTTCGTCATCATCTTGCGCATGTCGGTCTTGCCGGACGGGTCGCCGATCATTGCCGTACCGCCGCCGATGAGGACGATGGGCTTGTTGCCCGCCATCTGGAGGCGCTTCATCAGGCAGAGCGCCATAAAGTGTCCCACGTGCAGGCTGTCTGCGGTGGGGTCGAAGCCGATGTAGAAGGTTGCCTTGCCGGCATTCACCAGTTCTTCGATTTCCTTTTCGTCGGTCATCTGTGCGATGAGCCCACGCCGTTTGAGTTCTTCAAACACTGTCATTTTTTGCAATCTCCTTTGTTTTTCTGGCGGTCTGTCCGAGAAAAAAAGTCCCCAGACAGCTGCATCTTCGCTGCATCTGCCTGAGGACGCTGTGAAACGTGGTACCACCTCAGTTTGCCGGACTGCAAACGCACTGCACCCGGCCTCGTTGACGCTGTAACGGGCGCACCCGTATTCCCCTACTGTCCAGTCCGTTCAGGGAATCCGCTCCGAGGGGTATTCTCCGGGGTACCGCTGCTCCTCTCACCAGCCGGAGCCTCTCTGCGCCGGCACGAATCCGGATACTCTTCCTCTTCCACACGATTTTCAATGCATTTATCATAGCATATTGCGGTGGAATTGTCAAGGGGGTTGCGTGAAAACGCTCCATCGCCGGACATATCTGTAGGGGCACGGTGTGCCGTGTCCATCAGTTTTGCATTAAGACATATCCCGTTGGAAACGTTCCACCGGAACGTTTCCAAAATCA
>NZ_FR898034.1:0-12411 GCF_000437175.1 Ruminococcus sp. CAG:330
CTGGAAACGGGCTGATGGGGGCGTGCCCTTCCACAGTGTCTGTATATCGGGCAGAGACCGGCTCCGTGCGGGGATAGTCCCGCAGCAGGTTGTGCTGCATCCCCGGGACACGGGGCATTCGTTCGTATGCGCTCTGCAAATTTCATCCGCTCCTTTCTCAAGAACTCATTCAAAACCCGCTCCGCCAATCCGGAACGGGTCTGTTTCATTCTATTCTGCAGCGGGGAAAACGGTGCGCAAAGATTTGCAGGGACAGGATGCGCCGTTACAGCAATCTTCTATGCCCCCTCTGTAGGGACACGGCGTGCCGTGTCCGGGGTTGTTTTTATCGTACAAATGTGATATGATACAAAGGGAGGTGAGACAGGAATGGATGACGATAAGTATTGTTTTAGAGAATGCGATGTGGACATGGAAGCTGTTCGAAAGATATGTGCTGGAAAAACCGTGGAGGAACTGGATGCGGAGTTCGAAGCATTTAAAGAGGAGTTTCGGAAACAGCACGGGGTAACTCCATCTGAGAAATCAGAAAACCTTGTGGAGACAGATTAAATCATGTTCATGTTTAGAAATTGAATCGTTTCCAAATTTACAAAAAATGTCCTAGAATGAGTTGATATATCTGTACTATTTTGAATCTGCTCTTTGTGCATATTGCTGAATTTATGTAAAATAGCTTGTTATTTTGGTACATATGTGGTATAATTTTGAACGAATAACGGATGGCGACATGAAAAATAATTTTTTTCAAAAACGTCATAAGAGTATAATTGAGGTGTTGTAAAATGGCTGGTATGAAATGCCCAAAGTGCGGGAAGCTGACATTCTTTTCTACGCCAACAGGTAGAAAATGTTCTCAGTGTGATTATTCTATGTATGTTCCTCCGAACGGAGGAAAAGGTGGCTTAGGGAAAAAATGTGCAGCTTGTGGAAAAAATACGGTTTTCAATGGAAAATGCACAAATTGTGGGGCAAGATATTGTTAGAAGTGTAATTGTGCAAAAATCAAAACGGGTGCTCTGAAAAATAACAGAGTGCCCGTTTCGTCGAATACAGCAAACCTCCACGCCCATGTAGGGACACGGCGTGCCGTGTCCGGGGTTCCCTTTATTGTAACGCCGTGTCCCCACAAGGGGAATATGCAGGGCTGCTGTATCCGAACGAAACGCATCGCCCATCCAAATCCAAAAGAGCACCCCAGCCAAACCAGCCGAGGTGCTCTTTTTCATATCAGCATGGAAGATCCACGCAGTTTCTTAGAACTTGCCAGCCTTTGCAGCTTCCTCAACGGATACTGCCACAGCAACGGTTGCACCAACCATGGGGTTGTTGCCCATGCCGATCAGACCCATCATCTCTACGTGAGCCGGAACGGAGGAAGAACCTGCGAACTGTGCATCCGAGTGCATACGGCCCATGGTATCGGTCATACCATAGGAAGCCGGACCTGCAGCCATGTTATCCGGATGCAGGGTGCGGCCGGTGCCGCCGCCGGAAGCAACGGAGAAGTACTTCTTGCCCTTCTCGACGCATTCCTTCTTGTAAGTACCAGCAACCGGGTGCTGGAAACGAGTCGGGTTGGTGGAGTTACCGGTGATGGAAACGTCAACGCCTTCCTTCCACATGATGGCAACGCCCTCGGTAACATCGTTTGCACCGTAGCAGTTTACCTTGGCACGGGGGCTGTTTGCATCCTTGGAGTAGCACTTACGGAATACTTCCTTAACCTCGCCGGTGTAGTAGTCCATTTCAGTCTCTACATAAGTAAAGCCGTTGACACGTGCGATGATCTGTGCAGCGTCCTTGCCCAGACCGTTCAGGATGACACGCAGCGGTTCCTTCCGAACCTTGTTTGCCTTTTCAGCGATACCGATTGCGCCCTCAGCAGCAGCGAAGGATTCGTGGCCAGCCAGGAAAGCGAAGCACTTGGTCTCTTCCTCCAGCAGCATCTTGCCCAGATTGCCGTGACCCAGACCAACCTTTCTCTGGTCTGCAACAGAACCCGGGATGCAGAAAGCCTGAAGGCCCTCGCCGATGGCAGCAGCAGCGTCAGCAGCTCTGCGGCAACCCTTCTTGATTGCGATGGCAGCACCAACGGTGTATGCCCACTTTGCGTTTTCGAAGCAGATCGGCTGAATGCCCTCTACCATCTTGTATACATCCAGACCGGCAGCCTTGGTAACTTCCGCAGCGCCCTCGATGGAATCGATGCCGTATTCCTTCAGAACAGCCAGAATCTTTGCTTCTCTTCTCTCATATGATTCAAATAATGCCATGGGTCGTTTCCTCCTGTTCCTTATTCTTTTCTCGGATCCACAAACTTCACTGCATCAGCAACACGGCCGTACTGACCCTGTGCCTTTTCGAATGCGGTGTTTGCGTCATCGCCAGCCTTGATGAAGTCCATCATCTTGCCAAAGTTTACGAACTTGTAGCCAATGATCTCATCATCTTCGTCCAGAGCGATCTTGGTAACGTAGCCATCGGTCATTTCCAGATAACGGGGACCCTTCTTCAGGGTGCTGTACATGGTACCAACCTGAGAGCGCAGACCCTTACCCAGATCTTCCAGACCAGCGCCGATCGGCAGACCCTCTTCAGAGAATGCGCTCTGGGTACGGCCGTATACGATCTGCAGGAACAGCTCACGCATTGCGGTGTTGATTGCGTCGCAAACCAGGTCAGTGTTCAGTGCTTCCAGAACGGTTCTGCCCGGCAGAACTTCTGCTGCCATTGCAGCAGAGTGGGTCATACCGGAACATCCGATGGTCTCCACCAAAGCTTCCTGGATCACGCCCTCCTTGACATTGAGGGTCAGCTTACATGCGCCCTGCTGCGGTGCACACCAGCCCACACCGTGTGTCAGACCGGAAATGTCCTTGATTTCCTTTGCCTTTACCCACTTTGCTTCCTCGGGGATCGGTGCAGCACCGTGCTGTACGCCCTGTTTTACGCAGCACATTTCGGTTACTTCGTTTGAATAAATCATGGTCAAACTCCTTTCATGATATGGCATTGTATGTGACTTCACCATACGGATTTTATTATACTACATTTTTCAGCAAGAATCAAGCACTTTTTCATAAATTCTGATTTTTTTCCGAAAAAGCCCCCGCCAAAGCGGAGTGCTCTGACGGGGGCTTTGGGTATTTTTTGCGGAAATTCCGGCAGATTTTTACTGGAGGACGTTTCCGGTGCCGCTGATGGCAAAGGTGATGGTGATGCTGTCCTTGGGCATGGTGTAGTCCAGCGGAGCCAGGCTGGTGTTATAGATATTGACCAGTTCTACGTACATGTTGCCCTGATTGTCTGCCATGACGCTGGGCTTTGCGATGGGATACTCGGTATCGTCGCACTTGACCACCACATCAGAGATGCGGGTGGTGTTGAAGTAGGGGAAATCGGTGCTGAGGAACAGCATGTTCAGCCCGTCGCTGTCGGCGGGCGCTTTGTGCAGTCTGCTATGCTCTGCGGCTTTGGGTTTGTATAATGCTACAAAAAATCAGGCAGATTGTATGTTTGTATTTACATTTTCGAAAAGATGTGGTACACTGATTCTATCTGGAATAATCAGGTTCGGGCGGCACTGCTGCAATGTGTGACAATGTTGCGCACCTGAATGCCAAGGGATTTTGAAAAAACAAATCAGCAAATCGGAGGTCATGATCATGAAACGACACACAGCCAAACGAGTTCTTGCCGGGGTGCTGGGCGGCGTGCTGCTGGGCACGTCCGTCCCATTCACAACTGCCACCGCAGCAGATGCCGAGACCGGAGCAGTTATCTACAGCTCTGACTTTGAGGACACCGGCGAATCTCTGCCGTTCACCGGCAGAGGCGGCGTAGAATCCATCTCCATCACCAGCAGTCAGGCACACGGCGGCTCCTCTTCTATGATGGTATCCGACCGTGCCAAGGGCTGGCACGGCCCGCAGCTCCTGGTGGACGATATCTGCCAGCCCAACAAGGAGTACACCATCAGCGCTTTCGCCAAGACTGAATGGTACAACAGCGTAAAGCTGAGTCTGGAATACACCGACACCGCCGGCGAACGCCACTACAGCAATCTGGCAAGCGGCACATCCAACGGCGACTGGACAGAATTTTCCAACGTTAAGTTCAGCTTCACCAGTGAGGTTTCCAAGGTGTATGTCTACTTCGAGTGCAACGATGCCTCCACTCTGTACATCGACGATTTCACCCTTGCGGAAGCGCCCATTATCCCCATTGAGGAAGATATTGCCTCGCTGAAGGATGTGTACAGCGGCTATTTCAAAGTGGGGACTGCCGTTATGGCATCCAATCTCTCCTCGCCGTCCTTTATGGATTTGGTGCAGAAGCACTTCAGCGACAGCATCACCTTCGGCAACGAGCTGAAGCCGGACTACGTGCTGGATCAGGCGGCATCTCAGGCAAATGGCGGCAACACCAACCCGCAGGTCAACTTCTCGCAGGCAGACGCTCTGCTGAAATACTGCGCTGCGAATAAGATTCCGGTTCGTGGCCACACCCTCGTATGGCACAGCCAGACACCGGACTGGTTCTTTAAGGAGAATTTTTCCGACGACGGTGACTGGGTCGACAAGGACACCATGATCACTCGTATGGAAAACTACATCAAGAACGTCATGGAGGGACTGGCAACCCAGTATCCGGACGTGGAGTTCTACGCATGGGACGTTGTCAATGAGGCATGGCAGGACAACGGCACACCCCGTGCTGCAGGTTCCAGCAAGTCCGAAAACCCCGACAGCTCCGCATGGACACGGATCTTTGGCGACAACTCCTTCATTGAGTACGCTTTCCAGTTCGCCAGAAAGTACGCACCGGCAGGCTGCAAGCTCTACTACAACGACTTCAACGAATACATGCCGCAGAAGACCACTGCCATCTATGACATGGCAATGGAACTGAAAGAAAAGGGACTCATCGACGGTATCGGCATGCAGTCCCATCTGGACGTTGGATTCCCCAACGCTTCCACCTATGAAAAGGCGCTGTCCAAGTTCGCTTCCACCGGTCTGGACATTCAGATCACCGAGCTGGACATCACCACCAGCGACACCTCCGAAGCCGGTCTGGAGAAGCAGGCGCAGATGTACAGCGATATCTTCGACCTCTGTGTGAAGTACAAGGACAACATCTCCGCCGTTGTTATCTGGGGCGTTACCGACGACCAGAGCTGGCGTGCAACCCGTGTGCCGCTGCTGTTCGACGAGAACTTCAAGGCAAAGCCGGCGTTCTACGCCATTGTGGATGACGTTGAACCGCTTGACCCCATCACCACCACAGTGACAACCACCGCCAGCAGCGAGACCACGACCACAACCACCACAGAGCCGGACGGCAACTTTATCCCCGGCGATGTGAATTTCGATAAGGTGGTCAACGGCTTCGACCTGTCGGCAATGCGTCAGGAATGGGTCGGCGAGGCACAGTATGCACCGTATCTGGATATGAGTCAGGACGGCAGCTTCAACGCCGCAGACGTTGTGGCTCTGGCAAAGTTCCTGTTGGGCAAATAATCATCATCGAACCGGAACATCATACGCTCTGACCATAAACGGGACGGACGCACAATTTTCGTGCATCTGTCCCGTTTTTTGTTGTATGTTATATGAGTAGGGACAGGTTGTGCCGTGTCCGATTTATTCCCCAAAACATTTTCGGCGAAATACAAGCAAAAAGGGATACCGTGCAAGGTATCCCTTTTGTGTGATAATAAACTGCCGGACACGGCACAACCTGTCCCTACAAATCCCAGCGATACGTTTCTGCGCCTCATCCGAGGAAATAGCTGTACTTCCGGATGCGATCCCATTTCCCATCCCGATAGCGGATCTTCTCCGGCGGGACTTTTTCCAGAATCGGTTCGTAGATCTCGAACAGTTCGCTGTTCTGTTCCAGCTGCACATAAATGCTCTCGCCCTTGAACGATTCCCAGTCACAGCTGGCGATCTGCTCCGGATTCATCCGCAGGCGCACTACGGGCTGGCTGTTGTCATAGCCCGTCCCGCCGTAGACATCCAGTTCCAGCGTGGTGTCCAGATGGGGGGACAGGTTCTGGTAGGTGTCCAGAAAGCCGGATACGATGCGGGAAATCGAAGCGGAGGTCGCCAGACTCCGGCAGGACTCCTGCCACAGGTAGGTGTAGGACAGGACGTAGCAGTCGTTCTCCTCGTCGTAGTCCAGATTGACCTCGTTGTGATCTCTGGTGCTGCCATAGGTGCAGAAAGCGGCGAGCACCTGCTGTTCTGCTGCCCGTGGCCCGCAGAATGACTCCACATAGCGGATGTGCCATGCATTCGCCACGTCCCACAGGAAATAGAACCCGATCCAGATGGCACAGATGGTTTCCGCAAGGGCGAGGGTGCACACCCGCAGAACAGTGCGCTCCGCCCAGACACCACGCTTGTGCTTCCACATCAAGTACACTCCGACGGGGTAAAAGAGCACGAGCATCAGGATCACAAACCAGTTCCGCCAGCGAATGGGGTATACACGCTTGTTGCAAAAATGACAGCGCTTTTCGCCGGGGAAAAGCTGCGTTTTACAATGGGGACAGTCCATCTGCTTTCCGGCCTCCTTTTCTGCGATGCTTTTCTATAGTATATCATATTTTTCGACGGCTTGCAAGACGCAAAAACAATGCGCTTTCCCTCTGGCACGTCCTAAAATTTCCCGCCCGTAACAGTCGAATCTTGCGCATCCAAAAGCAATGTAAAATTGCTCAAAAATTCAATGAAATTTCGTAAAAAATTAGATGATCCGTTAGAAATGGCGAGAATAGGGCTTGCAATTTTTGCCGAACTGTGTTATACTATCTGTATAACCTGTAGAATTTTGGAAGATACAGGTTTGAACTAGAACAAAATACAATTGACAAAATGGAGGAGTTGAAGATGCGCCGACATTTTTCTTCGGAACTCCTATAATAACAAGCATCACGGTGCAAACTTCTCCATGCTGCAGGAAAGCCTGCTGCACTGGATTCGCAACGATAACAGCATGACGATTCGGCTGAGTACCGGTGACTGCAATGTCACTATTGACAATGCGCTTGCAACACCGGAGAACTATCAGGTGCGCTGGTATGTTCTGAAAGATCAGAAGGACGGCTGGCATGTGGATGGCGTTATGACGGCAACTACAAAAGAAATGACTGTCACCAAAGCGTTTCGAAATCTGAGTGAGACAGAAGTAAACAAGATTCTGGCAGATGGCTACGGGATTGATATGAAGGTCGGAAAGGGTGTCTATCTCTACCTGAAACCGGAGAACACGGAAAGCACCAAAGGACAATATGTGTACACCGGCTCCTATGATGCTGCCACCAAAACCTATACTTGTGTCTGGACGGTGCGGGTCCTGAACGGCGAGCACTATGTGATACAGGAAAAGGGGTATGCGTATGATACGAACAATTACAATATTACGGAGGAGATCACCGACGCCAGCGGCAACACCCTGTACAAGCCCAATATCACTACTGCGGATCGCTTCGTCTGGTCGAATACCGTCACCGGAACGATGCGGGAATCGGCGGTGCAGCTGTCGGAGAACTGGGTCAACATCAAAAATTACGAGGAAATGCAAGTGCCGGCGCAGAAGAACCTGACGGTGCAGAAGCAATGGTCAGACCTGACCGCAGCGGCACATCCCGCAGTCACCGTGCACCTCTACCAGATGCAGACCGACGCTGCAACTGGGGAAGTTCTGGAAACAGTGGAATACGGCACGGCAACGCTGGACGAGTCCGGCAACTGGACGCACACGTGGGAGAACGTGCCGCAGTGCAGCGGGGACAAGACGCAGAATTACAGCTACTTCGTGCGGGAAGAAGCGGTGAGCGGCTATGACACACGCTATTTCACCACAGGGGAGGAAACGACCGAACTGCTGCCTGCGAAGTGCACGGTAGACGGTGCGGAACTTCTGGCGGCACCGGTGGACTGGGAAAAGGCGAGCGTCACCATCGTGAATCGGGAATGTCCCAGACTGCCGTATACCGGCGGAACGGGTGTCACACGGTATCATGTGCTGGGACTGCTGCTGACACTCGGCGCAGGCACAGGTATCGCATTCCGGTACCGGAAGCGGAAACATTCGTAATCCAAAGGGCATCCTCATAAAATGGGGGTGCTCTTTTTGCTACACCGGATATCCCCGTGGCTTGCCTCTGTGCGATTCTCTGAAAAAATCCCTTGCAATTTTCATGGATACGTGGTATAATGGAAACATTCCTGTGCAGGGAAACGCTGCACAATTAGATTTCGTTCCGGCACGACCGGAAACGGCAGAAATACGAAAGGAAAATCATCATGATGAAAACATATGGCATGCGCAGCCTTGCGCTGACACTGGGCGCTGCCCTGATGCTCGGCGCATTTGCCGGCTGCGGTTCTACAAAAGGCGAGGGAAACGTAAAGGTGAAAAAGGATTCCTCTTCCGCACTGGAAGACGTGGCAGAGCAGGAGACCACACAGGAGCTGGGCTATTCCACAGAGCCGGGCGGCACGTTCACCATCACCTTGTATCCGGATGTCGCTCCGCTGACCTGCGAGAACTTCGAGAATCTGGTCAAGGACGGTTTCTATGACGGTCTGACATTCCACCGTGTGGTAGACGACTTCATGGCACAGGGCGGCGACCCCCACGGCGACGGCACCGGCGGAAGCGACAAGACCATCAAGGGCGAGTTCGGCTCCAACGGCGTGGAGAACAGCCTCTCCCACCAGCGTGGCGTAGTTTCCATGGCTCGTTCCTCTGATCCGGACAGCGCCTCCAGCCAGTTCTTTATCTGCTACACGGACTGCTCGTTCCTGGATCAGCAGTACGCTGCATTCGGCGAAGTCACCGAGGGTATGGACACGGTGGACTCCTTCTTGCAGGTGTCCCGTTCCATGGGTACCGACGGCGCAGTTTCCTCGCCGGATGTGCCCATTGTTATTCTGAAGGCAGAGATGGTGGACGATGACGCCGACGGCAATCCGAGAGTCCAGTTTACCATGAACGATTTCTTGAGCGAATAAGAGCCGGCGCCGAGATGCGGGGCTTTCACGGCAGGCACGGAATCAGACTCCGTGCCTGCTGTGCTGTCACGGGAGGAGAATTCTTATGAATCACAATATCACACGTTTTTTTGAACAGATGAAACAGAGCCGGGTTGCTTTTATCGGAACCGGTGTGACCAACGGCGACATCATCCGCCTGTTCCGGAAAAAGGGCATTGAGGTTACTCTGCTGGACCGCAAGACCGCGGACAAGCTGGGCGCAGCCTATGACGAGTTCAAGGCGCTGGGCGTACAGTTCTGTCTGGGGGATGCCTACTTAGACCACCTGACGGATTATGACGTTGTCTTTCGTTCGCCGGGCATGTACTACCACAACGAGAAGCTCCAGCAGGCACGGGCACAGGGTGTTGTCATCACCTCGGAGATGGAGGTGTTCTTCCAGCTCTGCCCCTGTAAGATCTATGCAGTTACCGGTTCGGACGGAAAGACCACTACGACCACGCTGATCTCCGAGTTTCTCTCCCGTGCCGGCTATCGGGTGCACAAGGGCGGCAATATCGGCCGTGCCCTCCTGCCCATCATCGATGACATCCGGGAGGAAGATGTGGCTGTGGTGGAGTTGTCCAGCTTCCAGCTGCTCTCCATGCGCCAGTCGCCGGACGTTGCCGTCATCACCAACATCGCTCCCAACCATCTGGACGTGCACGGCACCATGGAGGAGTATATCTACGCCAAGACCAATCTCATCGCCCATCAGGACGCTTTCTCCCGCACCATCCTCAATCAGGACAACGAGGCAACCATGAATCTGGCATCCATGGTGCGTGGCACGCTGACCACCTTCTCTCGTAAGACCCAGCCGGCGTTCGGCACGTTTCTGCGGGAGGACGGCATGCTCTGCTATGTCAAGAACGGCGAGGTAACACCGGTGGTGCACAAGGACGACATCCGCATTCCGGGCATGCACAACGTAGAGAACTATCTGGCAGCCATCAATGCCGTTTGGGGCACCGTGTCCATTGAGGACATTGTCTATGTGGCAAAGAACTTCGGCGGCGTGGAGCACCGCATTGAATTTGTGCGGGAGCTGGACGGCGTAAAGTGGTATAACGACAGCATCGCCACCAGTCCGACCCGTGTTCTCGCCGGACTGCGCTCGTTCTCCCAGAAGCTCATCGTCATCATGGGCGGCTATGACAAGAAGATCCCCTTTGAACCCATGGCGGATACCGTCTGCCAGCAGGTGAAGCTGGTGCTGCTCATGGGCGTGACTGCCGACAAGATCGAAAAGGCGATCCGTGGCAGTCAGTATTATCAGGAGGGCGCACCGGAACTGGTGCACGTTTCCTCCATGGAGGAGGCAGTACAGGAGGCACGGAAGCGTGCCAAGGCAGGGGATATCGTCACCCTCTCGCCCGCCTGCGCAAGCTTCGACCTCTACCCGAATTTCGAGGCACGCGGCATCCACTATAAGAATCTGGTAAAGGAGCTGCACTGAGTATGGACTTGAATGCACTGCTACAAAAGCTGACGGCGCCGGCGTGTGTTTCCGGCAGCGAGTCCGCCATTGCAGAAACCGCAGCGGAGCTGCTGCGCCCGTTCTGCGACACAGTGGAGATCGTCAGCGGCAATGTCTGCGGCACACTGGGCAGCCGTCAGGCGGGAAAACCCCACGTGCTGCTGGATGCGCATCTGGATCAGGTGGGCTTTGTGGTCACGGAGATCACGCCGGACGGCTTTGTCCGTGTGGGAAATGTGGGCGGTCTGGAATACCGCTTCATGCCGGCGCAGCGTGTGCTGCTCCACGGCAGGCAGAACATTGCCGGTGTGATCTGCTGCATTCCGCCCCATTTGCAGAGCGGCAAAAAGGAACACGTGGCAGAGGTGACAGAACTCGCCATCGACACCGGCTATTCCAGGGAGCATCTGGAACAGCTGCTTTCGGTGGGGGACAGTGTGACCTTTGATATGCCGTTTCGCACCATGGCGGGCGGCTATGTTACCAGTCCCTCGCTGGATGACCGCTGCGGCATGGCGGCAATTCTCTGCGCCATGGAGGAATTGCAGGGGCAGGCGCTGCCGTGCAGCCTGAGTGTGCTCTTCTCCACACAGGAGGAACTGGGGGAGCGTGGCGCCAAGATCGGTGCCTATACCATTGCGCCGGACATTGCGCTGGCGGTAGATGTCACATTCGGCGATGCGGGAGAAAAGGTGGGCGTCTGCGGGAAAGGCCCCCTTATCGGCATTTCGCCCTCCCTGTCCCGTGATGTGAGCGATGCACTGATCACTGCGGCAGATGCGGCGCAGATTCCGTGGCAGCCAGAAGTCATGGCGGGAACGACCGGCACCAATGCCGACCGCTTTGCCGTCACACGGGGCGGCGTGCGTGCCGGCACCGTTTCCATTCCGCTGTGCCACATGCACACACCGGTGGAGAAGATTCGAACAGAGGACGTGGCGCTGACAGGAAAGCTGCTGGCGGCATATGTAAGGGGGTGCGCATCATGCTGAACCATTTCGAGGAACTTTGCAATTTGTGCGCCGTTTCCGGCGACGAGGGCGCTGTGCGGGACTATGTGTGCCGTGCGCTGGAGGGAAACCCCACAGTTTCGTGGCAGATCGACCCGCTGGGGAATCTGCTGGTGGAGAAAAAGGGCGCACAGCGTGCCTCGCATCACCTGATGGTGAGCGCTCACATGGATGAGGTTGGCCTGATCGTCACTCACGTTCAGGACGGCGGTCTGCTGGAGATTGCAGCCGTGGGCGGTGTGGATGCCTCGGTGGTCATCGGCAGACAGTTCCTGGTGGGCAGACAGCACATTCCCGGCATTGTAGGAACGAAACCGGTGCATCTGCTCTCCAAAGAACAGCGCAGCCAGCTGCCCACCTTTGACGGACTGGTGCTGGACATCGGCGCATCCTCGGCAGAGGAGGCACGGAAGCTTGCGCCGGAGGGCACGTGCGCCTATTTCTGTCCGGACTTCCGGACGCTGGGGGACGGCAGAGTTTGCAGCAAGGCAATCGACGACCGTGCCGGCTGCGCACTGCTGCTGGGGCTGCTGGAACAGGAGCTGCCCTATGACATCACCGCTGCATTTCTGGTGCAGGAGGAGATCGGACTGCGTGGCGCAACGGCTGCTGCCTATACCGTTGCACCGGAATTTGCGCTGGTGCTGGAGGCGACCACGGCGGCGGATATCGTCGGCGCATCCGGCGGCGAACGGGTCTGCACGCTGGGCGGCGGGCCGGTGATCTCTTTCATGGACCGCAGCACCATGTACGACAAGGGCATGTATCAGGCGGCGTTTGCGCTGTGTCAGGCACAGGGGATTCCCTGCCAGACCAAGACACGCATCGCCGGCGGCAACGACAGCGGCGCCATCCATGTCAGCCGTGG
>NZ_FR898034.1:12428-25144 GCF_000437175.1 Ruminococcus sp. CAG:330
CCATGTCAGCCGTGGCGGTGTGCGGACGCTGGCAGTTTCTCTGCCGTGCCGCTATCTGCACTCGCCGTCCTGCGTGGCAGATCTGGCAGATCTGGACGCCTTTGCTGCATTCCTGCCCCAGATGATTCAAAAACTCATGGAAGAAGACGTGTGACCGTATGATACAACAAATCGCAACATTTACGCCGGAGGAAACGGCGGTGCTGGAACAGACATGGCGTGGACGGCAGATGCTCTCTTACCAGCGGGCTTACGGCGGCGGCTACGATTTCTGCCGGTTTTTCCGGCTTCAGTATCCCGAGGGGACGGGCTGGATGTTTCTGTTTAATGCAACGCTGCTGATCTGTGCGGCGCAGCCGATTCCCAGCGAGGAGATCGTCACGTTCGTCCGGATGCATCTGCCGTTCCGCATCGAGTGCCCCCAGTTTCTGCTGCCGGCGCTGGCGGAGATTCCCAACTATCAGAAATTGCATCGGGCGACCTTTGAACTGGTGCCATCCCAGCCGTCGGCGCAGTTCTCGCCGGAGGAGGTGGCGCTTCAGCCGAAATTGCAGGATGTCTATGGCATCTTGCAGGAGGGCTTCCCCAATCTGCTGGACTATCCCATCTGGCTGACTGACGTGTCCCACCGCTGCCGGCACGGCATGAGCCACGTGCTCACCTACCGGAACAGCTCCACCTTGACGCTGGTCTTTGACTGGAAAGATCAGGTGCTGGTGGGACAGGTGGCGACCCGTGCGGCGCAGCGTGGAAGCGGCTACGCCCGTGATTTCCTGCGCTGGACGGCGCAGTGGCTGGCGCAGCAGGGCAAGCATGCCGTGCTGTTTGCGCTGGACATCCGCATCAGCTTCTATCGGGAAATCGGGTTTCGGGAAATCGCCTCGGAGTACGTGCTGGAGCGTACCGACGTCCAAAAAGAAGAACAGAAGAAGGGAGCACTGTAAATTATGACAGAGCTGCAAGACTTTTTTTCCATTGATCAGCGCCTGCTGGAGGCGGCGCAGCAGGCAGAGGATGCCTGCAAAGCAGATTTCGAGCGCATTGAAAAGAATGCCGCTTATAATAGCGCCAAGGTGCTGGCAGCATTTCAGAAGAGCCGTGTGAGCGAGCCGTGTTTCTACGGCACCACGGGCTACGGCTACGGCGATCAGGGCCGGGAAGTGCTGGATCAGGTATTCGCCGAGGCATTCGGCGCAGAGGATGCGCTGGTGCGCCATAACTTCGTGTCCGGCACCCATGCGCTGACCGTCGCCCTGTTCGGCGTGCTGCGCACAGGGGACAAGATGGTCGCCCTCACCGGCAGACCTTACGACACGCTGGAGGGCGTCATCGGTCTGACCGGTGATGCCAAGAGCGGTTCGCTGCAAAACTTCGGCGTACAGTACGGGGAGATCCCGCTGCTGGCGGACGGCACGCCAGACTATGACGCTGTGGCAGATGCCGTACAGGGGGCGAGGGTGGCGTACATCCAGCGCTCCCGTGGCTACTCGCTGCGTCCGGCGCTGACCATTGCGCAGATCCGCCGGCTGGCGGAGATCGTGCGCCGTGCCAATCCGGATGCCGTCATCATGGTGGACAACTGCTACGGAGAGTTCGTGGAGACACAGGAGCCGGTACAGGCGGACTGCGACCTGATGATCGGCTCTATGATCAAGAACGTGGGCGGCGGCATTGCCCGCACCGGCGGATACATCGCCGGCAGAAAAGATCTGGTGCAGCAGTGCGCCGAGCGTCTGACCTGCATTGGCATGGGCAAGGAAGTCGGCTGTACGCTGGACATGAACCGTGAAATGTATCTGGGCTTTTTCCATGCGCCGGAGACCACGGCACAGGCGCTGAAAACCGCCGACTTTGCAGCAGCCCTGTTCGGCAGCTTTGGCTTCGCCTGCTACCCCCGTGTGGGCGAGACCCGTGGCGACATTGTGGAGGCGATCCGGCTGGGCGACGAGGCACGCCTCACGGCGTTCTGTCAGGGCATCCAGCAGGGATCGCCGGTGGATTCCTACGTGGTGCCGGAGGCATGGGACATGCCGGGATATACCAGCAAGGTCATCATGGCAGCCGGTGCGTTCACCATGGGCGCATCCATCGAGCTGTCCGCCGATGCCCCCATTCGGGAGCCGTTTGCCGTTTGGATGCAGGGCGGTATCACCTACAACAGCGGCAAGATCGGGATTCTGCTGGCGGCGCAGAAGCTGCTGGAGCAGGGACTGATCACGCTGTAAGACCGGAAAAATACAGCCGATTTTTCGGAAAAAGCTTGACGAAAAATTATCGAAATCGTAAAAACAGTATCAGAAGTGTTACAAATGGCTACAATTTCCGTCGATTCCACGGGAATTTGCAGAAAAACAGTTGACATCCGCCAGGGTTGCTGGTACAATAAAATGAGCGGAAAATGCCCCGCGGGCGAATCCGCAAACTGCAATGAGAATTAGGAGGTATCGCTTTGGGAGAACGGAAGTTATGCTATGGCTGTATGGAACGCACGGAATTTTCTCGTGGCGTTTGTCCGAACTGCGGATATTATGACCAGTCTCCGAGTGACCCGTCTTTTATCATCCCCGGCACCACGCTGAACAACAACCGCTATATCGTGGGTGTTGCGCTCTCAGCAAACGGCGAGGGAATCACCTATCTGGCATATGACCAGTCCATTAGCTGCAAGGTACTCCTGCGGGAGTACATGCCCCGCAACCTGTGCAACCGTGTGACCGGCTCGCCGGTCATCAGTGTCATTCCGGCACGTCTGGCACAGTACAAGGCGCTGATGGCAGAGTTCACGGAACTGCACAAATCTCTGGCACATCTGCGGGGACAGGTGCGCATCAGCACCGTGGTGGATCTGTTCGCTGAGAACAACACCACCTATGTGGTCAATGAATACGTGGACAGCATCCGCTTTGTGGACTATCTGAAAGAAAACGCCGGCGAACTGACATGGGGACAGCTTTCCCACATGCTGCCGCCGCTGCTGACAACGCTGAGTCTGCTCCACAATACCGGTGTGATCCATCGTGCCATCTCTCCGGAGACCATCTATGTGACACGCAAGGGCGAGTTGCTGCTCACCGCCTTTTCCAGCGCTGCTGTCCGCACCGCTAACACAGAGCTGGAGTGCGAGATCTATAACGGCTATGCCGCACCGGAGCAGTACTCTGTCAACAGCCGGCAGGGCACATGGACAGATGTCTACGCCATTTGTGCGGTGATCTACCGTGTCCTCACCGGCAGCATGCCACCGTCTGCCATCAGCCGGATGGAGAACGACAATCTGGTAGCGCCGAATCTGCTGAATCCCAATGTGCCCCGCCACGTTTCCAACGTGATCATGCAGGGACTGAGCCTCAATGGGAACGAGCGGATTCAGACGGTGACGGAGCTTGTGACACGGCTTTTTGATGAGCACGCTGCAGAGGCAGGCGCTGCCTATGCCGGTTATGTGCCACAGGGCGGCTACGGGCAGCCTCAGCAGAATCCGCCTTACAGGCAGCCCCAGCCCCAGCAGTACCGTCCGCAGCAGCAGATGCCGCCGCAGGAACAGCCCTACGACAACGGCTATGCCGCACCGGAGGACTACGGCTATAATGAGGGCTACACCGATGACTATGCCTATGACGATTACGGCGGGGAAGAGCAGTATGAGGATGACGCTCCCCAGAAAGCCGGTGCAGTCGACCGGCTGAAAGTGCCCATTATTGTGGGAATCGTGCTGCTTCTGGCGTTTCTGATCTGTCTGTTTGTGTTCGGCGGCAATTTGTTCGGCGGTGAGGAGTCCTCCTCCGGAACCAAGGTGACGGCGACTACTGTCAGCGTTGTTTCCGGCGAGACCACCACCGAGGCAACGGCTGCTGCCACCGGCGACAGCGTGATGCCCGACCTGCTGGGCAAGAACTACGATGCCCAGAAGGAACGCTACGCCTCCTGGATCACGTTCGACGTGGAAGAGGTCTACAGCGATGTCTACGCCAAGGGGCAGATCTGCTGGCAGGAGTTTGAGAGCGGCGATACGTTCGATTCCTCCAAGCCGGTGAAGATTCAGGTGAGCAAGGGCTCGGCAACCGTACAGATCCCCAGCTACTCCGGCTATGGGCTTCAGTCCTATAGTGCGCAGCTGGACGAGCTGAACATCCCCTATACCACCGCCGCAGAGATCAACGAGGGCTACACCAATGGCAGTGTTACCCGAATTGTTGTGACCAAGGGCGGCAAGGAAGTGGACATTTCGGCAGGCGCATCCATCAATCTGAATGATAACTACCAGATCACCGTTTACTATGCGAATAATCCGGTAGTCACCACGGAAGAACCTACAGAAGAACCCACCGAGGCAACCACTGCAGCCGCAGCGGAAACCACCGTTCCGGCAGAACAGCCCACTGAGGCACCGGCTACGGAAGCACCGCAGCAGTAAAAATATCCGGATCATACAGCAGACTCAGGCGTCATTTGGCGCTTGGGTCTGTTTTTTTGCCGGAAATCGGGAAAAATCGGGTGGTTTCTGACCACGCATCCGTGTGTTTTCAGCAGAACGTACCATGTTTTCTAAAACCGGAGTATCTCCTGAACGTGGTAAATAGATGTAACACCAAATGAATCAAAAGAATTGGTGACAGATACGAAAGATTATCACGCTTTCACGAAAGAAAAATAAGGAAAAAGTGCTGATTTCTTTCTTTTGTGAGAAATGCGCAATTTTTCCGGAAAATATCAAAAAAACTGTTGACATTGTACCGGAAGTGTGGTATGATAATAACAACGAAAGGGAACAGCGAAGAGAAACCGGCGAGAGGGTTCAAAGCGAGTGGTTCCCGCACGATATGCTTTTCAAGGTCTGAGGGTTTCCTCTTGGAAAGCGAATCTACATCAAAAAGGAGGGCGAAATCCGATGGCAAATGAAGAGTCACAGCTGCATATGCTGTCAACGTCGGATCGAGCACCGGCTGCACAAAGATAAGAGCGTAGCGAGGGTTCAGCACAGACTGGGCGAGGGCACGAAAGTAATGATAAAGAACGATGTGAGCCGAGGAAGACCGATGGATTGACGTGAGCAACTGTTTACGTTGAAAATCTGTTATTTGCATTGGCAGCATAGAAGAACGTAATTCAGCATGATGACGATGCTGAATCTTCGACAGAAATGTCTTAGAATAGATATGCTGGAGTAATCAAGTAACGACCATTAGGTGATACCGATGCAGTAGTTTTGAGTTGATACCGCCAGAGCAGCGGTTTTTGGAAAAACGAGATCAAGTTGAAAAAGGTGAGTCCCATGGAAAGCAGCACTGATTTTTCGAAATAAAACCGAAAAGGTGAGTCCCATGGAATAAGGCGAGAGTTCATTTAAGTCCGCAAAATGGTTCGTCTGCGAAAGGGCGTGGTTCATGATGTGGCTTCGAACAAGAGTTTTTGTACCGGATAAAACGACGTGAGGAGTGAGTCCAATCGAAACTTATGCGAAGGAATGAAAGTTCTTTCTCCTTTTTATAGTGCATCAAAATCCCTGAACGGAGGTCTACCGTTCAGGGATTTTTTTGACGTTATGGTATGAAGTTTTTCCCCTGCCAGGTGTCCGTGTACTTTAGATGTCTGGCGATGGCGTTACGGACGGCGGTCTTGTGCAGACTCCAGCGTGGGGCGAGAAGTTCCTCCGCTGCGCCGTCACCGGTGAGCCGTTCGATGACGGTTTCCGGCGGAAGCAGCGCCAGCTGTGCTGCGGTGATCTGGACGTATTCCCCCTGAGAGAGAACGGGAATCCTGCCGGCACGCCACTGCGCTGCCAGAGGTGTGCCACGGAGGATGTGCAGCAGGTGAATCTTGACGGCATCCGGCCGGAGCCGTCCCACGACACGAGCGGTTTCCAGCATGTCCGCATCCATTTCGCTGGGCAGCCCGTTGATGAGGTGGACACAAATGCGGATGTGCCGCTCCCGCAGCGCCTGAAAGCTGCGCAGGAACTGGTCGAAGCCATAGCCACGGCGGAACTGTTCTGCCGTGGCGTCGTGGATGGTCTGGAGTCCCAGCTCCACGGTGAGGGCAGTCTGTTCGGCAATGTCCGACAGCACGTCCAGCACAGGCTCCGGCAGACAGTCCGGACGAGTCCCGATGGCGAGCGCCTCCACACCGTCCTGTGCCAGCGCCAGCGTGTAGCAGCGCCGCAGGTGTTCCGGCGTGCCGTAGGTGTTGGTGTGCGCCTGAAAATAGGCGATGATGCCGGCATCCGGATGGGTGTGTGCAATGCGTGTGCGCTCTGCGGCGATCTGTTCCGGAATCGTGCCGGACGGGGTGAAGTGTCCGCTGCCGCCGCTGCAAAAGGTGCAGCCGCCGTAGGAGAGCGTGCCGTCCAGATTGGGACAGGAGAAGCCGGCGTCGATGACCGCCTTCTGCATGGGCTTCCCGAAGCGCTGGAGATAGTAGGCACCGGCGGAAAAATAGCGGGGATGATCCATAAAAAACACCTCCAGACAAATAGAACCGGTGGGGAAAGGAGAGGTAACCCACCGGTTCTTCATGTATCTTGCGGACATTTTTGGAATGTACGCTTGGAAACGCACGGAACACAGGATGCCTGCACGAGTCCGCAGCCGGCTGGAGCGGCGGTGATCTCAGAAGAAGCTGCAGGGGAATGCTGTGTTAACGCACGAAATTGTTGGTCCGCTTCTTGGAAAGAAACGGTAAGAAATTTATGTTCAGATGAAACGGTTGCTTCAAATGACGATGGTTGTATTATACCGGAGGAATGTGATTGCCTTGTGAAAATCCGTGGGAATTTTTCTGAAAAAGTGCGCCGCTGTCCGCCGCTGCGGCACAGGGGAATTTGCTTGGAAATCTCGAAAAAAAGCTTGCATTGCCGGACGAATTATGGTATAATAAAAAACGTAATGTCTTTTCCCGGACGACAGTTTTTCGTCCGGCGAAAAAGGAAGATACGGTAATTTTCAGGAAGAAATGAGGACAAAACGGGATGAAGATACAGGATACCGTGCTGGCAGAGGCGCTGCCGGAATCGCTGCTGGCGCAGCTTCGGTCGCACTTGTTCGCCGGACGGGAGGAGATTCGTGCGTATGTGCACAGCTTTGGATGTCAGCTCAACGTCTCTGACGGCGAACGCATCCGTGGCATGCTGCGGGAGATCGGATTTACGCTCACGGAAAAACGGGAGGAGGCAGACCTGATCCTGCTGAATACCTGCGCTGTGCGGGAGAGTGCGGAGGATCATGTGTACGGCATCCTCGGCAACATCAAGCATGAAAAAGTACGCAATCCCGACCTGATCCTCGTGCTCTGCGGCTGCATGGCATCGGAGGAGCAGACCTCGGAGTATGTGCGGAAGCACTATCCCTTTGTGGATATCGTGTTCGGCACGGCATCGCTCAGCCGCTTCCCGCAGCTGCTGCTGGATCATCTGGAGGGCGCGAAGTTCGCCTGCGATACCGGCGAGTACGATGCCATGTACGAGGGTATTGTGCCGTCACGGGAACACCCGTTTAAGGCGGCAGTGCCCGTGATGTTCGGGTGCAATAACTTCTGTACGTACTGCATCGTGCCCTATGTCCGTGGCAGAGAGCGCAGCCGCCGGCCGGAACAGATCCTGCAGGAGGTACGGGAACTGGTGCGGGACGGCTATCGGGAGATCATGCTGCTGGGACAGAACGTCAACTCCTACGGCAAAGACCTGCCGGAGCCCATCACATTCGCCCAGCTGCTGCGGCAGGTGGAGGCGATTCCGGGTGACTTCGTCATCCGGTTCCTGTCCTCTCATCCCAAGGATGCCACGCCGGAGCTGCTGGACACGATTCTGGACAGCCGGAAGATCGGCAGACACCTGCACCTGCCCGTGCAGTGCGGCAGCAACCGCATTCTGAAAGCCATGAACCGCCGGTACACCGTGGAGAAGTATCTGGAAACGGTAGACTATCTGCGGCAGCGGGATCCGGACTTTTCCCTGACCACCGATCTGATCGTGGGCTTCCCCAATGAATCGGAGGAGGATTTTCAGGGCACACTGGATCTGGTGCAGCAGGTGCAGTACGACAATCTCTATACCTTCATCTATTCCAAGCGCCGTGGCACCAAGGCGGCGGAGATCGAGGACAAGACTCCCGATGCCGAAAAGCGCCAGCGCATGGAACGCCTGCTGAAGCTCCAGCGGGAGGTCGCCACAGCACACTATCAGCGCTTCCTCGGCAGAACACTTCGGGTGCTGGTTGAGGGAGAGAGCAAGCGGGAGGGCTTCCTCATGGGCAAAGATCTGGCGTTTATCATCGTAGAATTTCCCGGTGATCCAAGTCTGATCGGACAGTTCGTCTCTGTCCGTGTGACGCAGACACGAAACTGGGCAGTAGAGGGTGTCCTTGTGACACCGGAGGAGGAACAGCAATGAATGCAGTAGAATCAGCAGCCAGAGCACTGGGCAAGGCCGTTCAGGCAGATCCACGCTATCTGGCATATCACGCAGCAAAGAACGAGAACGACAGCGATGCCGCATTGCAGACGGCGATTCAGGACTTCAACCTGCTGCGGATGAACTATCAGCGGGAGACCGAGCGTGCCGCAGAGGAACAGAACACCGGGAAGATTCAGAAGCTGGAACAGAAGATTCAGGAGCGCTACCTCGAAATTCGGGAGAACCCCCACATGGCGGCGTTTGAAGCGGCAAAGCAGGAGATGGATGCCATGATGCGGGAAGTGGATCTGATTCTGACCATGTGTGCAAACGGGGAGGATCCGGATACCTGTCATCCGGATCTGAGCAGCTGCACCGGCAACTGTTCGTCCTGCGGCGGCTGTCACTGAGTATCACAGAGAGAGCGGAGGGAAACCCTATGAATCTGGCGGATGTGCCAAAGGAAAAATTGTCGCCCATGATGCAGCAGTATGCGGCAACTAAGGAAAAATACAGCGACTGCATCCTGTTTTTCCGGCTGGGAGATTTCTACGAGATGTTTTTTGAGGACGCCATTCTGGTGTCCAGAGAGCTGGAACTGACGCTGACAGGAAAGGAGTGCGGTCTGGACGAGCGTGCGCCCATGTGCGGCGTGCCTTACCACAGCGTGGACTTGTACCTGAAAAAGCTGGTGGACCGTGGCTATAAGATCGCCATCTGCGAGCAGATGACCGATCCGGCGCTGAGCAAGGGACTGGTGGAACGGGATGTCATCCGTATCGTCACCCCCGGCACGCTCATTGAAAGCAGCATGCTGGACGACAACGCCAACAACTACATTTGCAGCCTGTACTACGGGACAGACGGCAGCTGTGCCCTCTGCTTCGCTGACCTCTCCACCGGTGAGATGTCCCTCGCTGTCCCGCAGGGCACTACCGACCTGACCGTCCGCATCATGGACATGCTCTCCCGCTATACGCCGGCGGAGCTGGTGCTGAATGCGCAGGCGCTCTCCCTGAAATCTGTGATGGATTTCGTCAAGGTGCGTTTGCAATGCGCTGTGACGCTGCGGGATGATGCGTGCTTCTCGCTGGACACCGGCAGGGAGCTCATCTGCCAGCAGTTCGGTGTGGACTCGCTGGAGCTGCTGGGCATCGAGGAGGACGGCGCAGGGGCTTGCGCTGTGTGCGGGATGCTGGACTACATTCGGGAGACACAGAAGCGGAACATTGCCCGTTTTATTTCCATTGACGTGGTGGACAGCGCCGAGACTATGGGACTGGATCTGAACGCACGGCGGAATCTGGAACTGACCGAGACCATTCGCGGCAAGGAGCGCAAAGGCTCCATGCTCTGGCTGCTGGACGATGCCCGCACCGCCATGGGAAAGCGCCTGCTGAAAACGTGGATGGAACAGCCGCTGGTGCAGCCGCTGAAGATCATGGCACGTCTGGATGCTGTGGAGGCGTTCTATAAGAAGAGCGTGTCCCTCATGGAGGTGCGTGCGCTGCTGGACAATGTGTACGATTTGGAGCGTCTGATGACACGGGGGCTCTTCCAGAAAGCTTCCAGAAAGCCACACCGCGTGACCTGAAATCCCTCTCCATGACAGCGCAGCAGCTGCCGGCGCTGAAAGCGGAGCTGAAAAAGCTCTCGTCTTCTCGTCTGCTCGCCGCACTGGAACAGCAGATCTCGCCGCTGGAACGGGTGGTGACGCTGGTGGAAAACGCCATTGTGGATGACCCGCCCATCACACTGAAGGACGGCGGTGTCATTCGGGACGGTTTCCACGAGGAACTGGATCGCCAGCGCCGCATTATGAACGGCGGAACGCAGATTGTGGACGAGATTCTCCAGCGGGAACGGGAGCGCACGGGCATCAAAGGACTGAAGATCGGTTACAATCGGGTGTTCGGCTACTATCTGGAAGTCACACGCTCGTACTACGACCTGATTCCGGCGGACTACATCCGCAAGCAGACTCTCGCCAACAGCGAACGGTTCATCACCGAGGAACTGAAACAGGTGGAGAATGAGATTCTCGGCGCAAAAGACCGGGTGCTCCGGCTGGAGGAGGGCATCTTCACCGAGGTGCGGGACTGTCTGGCTGCCATGCTGCAAAGCGTGCAGGAGACGGCGACTGCAGTGGCGCAGGTAGACGTGCTGGCATCCTTTGCCAATATCGCACTGGAAAACGACTACACTAAGCCGGAGATCGCCATGGACGGTGCGATTCAGATCACCAACGGCAGACATCCGGTGGTGGAGCGCATGCTGACAGACGAGGTGTTCGTGCCCAACGACACCTATCTGGACTTGAAGTCCAACCGGATGCTGATGATTACCGGCCCGAATATGGCGGGAAAATCCACCTATATGCGTCAGGTGGCGCTGATTACCCTCATGGCGCAGATCGGTTCGTTCGTGCCGGCGGAATACGCCCGCATCTCTGTGGTGGATAAGATCTTCACCCGCATCGGCGCATCAGACGATCTGACCGCCGGACAGAGTACCTTTATGGTGGAGATGAAAGAGGTTTCCGATATTCTCAATTACGCCACACAGAACAGTCTGGTCATTCTGGACGAGGTGGGCAGAGGCACGTCCACGCTGGATGGTGTCAGCATTGCCCGTGCTGTGGCGGAGTACATCAGCAGCCGGAAGATCGGCTGTAAGACCCTGTTTGCCACCCACTACCACGAGCTTCTGGATATGGAGCAAAAAACCGACGGCGTAAAGAATTACAGCGTCGCTGTCAAGAAGCACGGGGATTCCATTCGCTTTCTGCGGAAGATCGTTCCCGGCGGTGTGGACGACAGCTACGGCATTGCCGTGGCAAAACTGGCGGGACTGCCGGATCAGGTGGTGAAGCGTGCCAAGCAGGTGCTCTCGGAACTGGAACAGCAGAGCGCATCTGCGGCATCTCCGGCGGAACACGCAGCCGGACAGATCAGCTTCGCCCAGATGCAGCAGGAACGTGTCATCGCAACCCTGCAAAAGACAAATCTGGCGGAGCTGAGCGACAAGGAGTGCCGGGAGCTTTTGACCGACCTGACAGAGATGCTGTCTTAACACTGATTCATTTTGGAACTGCGGCGGATGCCGCTTAGAAAGAAGGTGTTTGTCATGCCGCATATTACCGTATTGCAAAAGGAAATTTCGGAGCTGATCGCTGCCGGCGAAGTCATCGAACGGCCTGCCTCTGTCATCAAGGAGCTGGTGGAAAACGCCATTGATGCCGGCGCATCGCACATCACTGTGGAGATCAAGCGTGGCGGAACGACCTACATGCGCATCGTTGACGATGGGTGCGGTATGGCACCGGAGGATGTCCCGACGGCATTCCTCCGCCATGCCACCAGTAAGATTTCCACCAAAGAGGACTTGGACCGGATCGGAACGCTGGGCTTCCGTGGCGAGGCGCTCGCCTCCATTGCGGCGGTGGCAAAAGTGACGGTGCTCACCAAACGAAAGAGCGATGCCTACGGTTCCAGCTATACCATTGCCGGCAGCAGCGAGGGCACGCTGGAACAGACCGGCTGTCCGGACGGAACAACGCTCATCATCCGGGACTTGTTTTTCAATGTGCCGGTGCGGCAGAAGTTTATGAAGCGTGACGTGACCGAGGCGAACGCCGTCAGCCAGATCGTGCAGAAGATCGCCCTCTCCCATCCGGAGATCGCCTTTCGCATGATTCGGGACAACCGGACGGAGTTCCGCACCGACGGCAGCGGCGACCTCTACGGTGCGATCTACGCCATCTGCGGCAAGGAGTTTGCCCACGACATGATTCCGGTGGAGTATGAGGACGGCATGAATCATGTCACCGGCTATGTGGGAAAGCCGCTCTACTCTCGCTCTAACCGCACGTTCCAGAACTTTTTCATCAACGGCCGTTATGTGCGCTCACGAGCGTGCAGCGTGGCACTGGAAAACGCCTATCAGAATCTCATCATGGTGGGGAAGTTCCCAACCTGTGTGCTGATGCTGACGGTACCGCCCTCACAGGTGGACGTGAACATCCATCCTGCGAAGGCGGAGGTGCGGTTCTCCAACGAAAAGGCGGTCATGGACAGCCTGTATTTCGGGGTGAAAAACGCCCTCATGAAAAACGGGCTGATCTATGAATTCCAGATGGAGCGTGTGCCCCAGAAAGACTGGACAGCGCTGGTGGAGGAGCCGCAGCAGTTCACCCAGCCCACGCTGCCGGAACCGACAGCACCGGTGCCGGCGATTCCGGAAATGCCCGCAGAACCGGAGCCGGAGGTGTTCCTCCCGCCGGAGTCCGCACTGCCTGCAAAGACGGCGCCGGCAGAATCTTCACGGCAGG
>NZ_FR898034.1:25175-26448 GCF_000437175.1 Ruminococcus sp. CAG:330
CCGCTCGCCACGGCAGCCGCTGCCTATACCGTGCGGATGCCGGCAGAATCAAAGCCGGAACCGAAACCGCCGCTGGAGCTCACCCGGCGGGAACCGGTTCCCGTTCCGGCACAGCCGGCTGCACCTGACGCAGAGAAATCGCCCTACCAGTTTCTGAGCGCCAAGGCGTTCCAGCGCCGTCCGGAGCCGGAACAGCTTCCGCCGCCCAAGGCGGAAGCGCCGGAAAAGGTGCGTGTCATCGGTGAGATTTTCCAGAACTATATTTTGGCGGAGCTGGACGACCGTCTGCTGATCTTCGACAAGCACGCTGCCCACGAGCGGGTGATTTTCGAGCGCCTGAAATCCGGCGCATCTCGCCAGACCAGCCAGATGCTGCTGCGGGAGAGCGAGACGCTGCTCTCCATGGACGAGTTCTCTGCTGTGCAGGAAAATCTGGAACGCCTGGAGGTGATGGGATTCCAGTTCGATTGCAGTGATCCGCCACGCCTGCGGGCAAAGGCAGTGCCGTCCTTTGTGCTGGATCTGAACATCGACGAGGTGGTGACGGAGATCGCCCACAATCTGGCACTTGGAAAATCCGACCCGCAGGTACATACCTTTCAGGATATGCTGCACACCATCGCCTGCAAGTCGGCGATCCGTTCCGGCGATCACAGCACGCTGGAGGAATTGCAGCAGCTGGCGCAGGAGGTGTGGGACAACGAGGCGATTCGCCATTGTCCCCACGGCAGACCAGTGCTGTTCGTCATCCGGAAATACGACTTGGAAAAACAATTTCGGCGGAGGGTATAGCCCATGACAGAAGCAACAAAAATCCCGGTTCTGGCGGTAGTTGGCCCCACTGCCTCCGGAAAAACGGCGGCAGGCGTGATGCTGTCCCAGTGCTACCACGGCGAAGTAGTCTCCGCCGACTCCATGCAGATCTACGAGGGACTGGACATCGCCACGGCAAAACCAACGCCGGAGGAAATGTGCGGGATTCCGCACCACCTCATCGGCTGCGTTCCCATGGATGCGAATTTCAGTGTGGCGGATTATCTGGCACTGGCAAAACCGGTGATCGCCGACATCCATCGGCGTGGGAAACTGCCGGTGCTGGTGGGCGGAGCAGGCATGTACGTCTCCTCGCTGCTCTCCAACGTCCAGCTCGCTCCCACACGGCAGGATGCCAGGTTGCGGGCGGAGTTCCAGCAGTACGCTGCGGCGCACGGCAACGAGGCGCTGCATCAGAAGCTGGCACAGCTGGATCCGGAGGCAGCGGCTGCCATTCACC
>NZ_FR898034.1:26467-33455 GCF_000437175.1 Ruminococcus sp. CAG:330
GCGCCTGCCATTCACCCAAATAATCTGGTGCGTGTCGTGCGGGCGCTGGAGGTCTGCACCCTCACAGGAAAGACCTTTACCGCATGCAAGGCGGAAAGCCGTATCATCCCCAGTCCTTACCATTCTCTTCAGATCGGTTTGATGTACGAGGATCGGCAGGTGCTCTATGACCGCATTGACCGCCGTGTGGATGAGATGGTGCGGGCGGGCATGGTGGAAGAAGCGCATGCCGTCTATCAGAACGAGGCGCTCCGGACGGCTTACCACGCTATCGGGTACAAGGAACTGATTCCGTACTTCGAAAATACCATGCCGCTCGGCGAATGTCTCGACAAAATCAAACAGGAAAGCCGCCGGTACGCCAAACGGCAACTGACGTGGTTTCGCAAAAATCCTGATATTCAGTGGATAATTCTCAGCAAGTTTGACAAGAAACAAGAAATTTTGGAAAAATGCAAAAAAACAATAGCCAATTCCGATTTATTGTGCTATAATATAAGTTGAGTCAGGCTCTCTTTGCGGAAAATGGCTCATTGTACTGCAAAAATCTCATGCGATTTCCCTCGGAATCCAATTCGGCGGGAATGCGGAAACTAGGTGATGAAACGAACAATGGCTTCTATTTCCAGTAACAAAATGTCCAATGTCCTGCTGGGACTTCTCTCGGCATCGGTGCTTGCGACGTTCGGAACGATCTTCTACCATTTTGTGGATACCAGCTACGAAACGGAAACGGCGATTCGTGCCACCGCAGATGAAGCTGTTGTCTTTCAGGGTGTGTATGTGCGGGACGAAAACGTCTTGACCTACAGCGGAACCGGTGCGGTAAGCTACCGGATCTCGGACGGCGGAAAGGTTGCCGTGGGCGACGTCATTGCGGAAATTTATCCCGATGAGTCCGCCATTGAACAGAAGCAGCAGATCGACACGCTTCAGGAAAAGCTGGACACGCTCCAGCGCATTTCCAGTCCCGGCACCCTGGAACAGGCGCAGCCCGCCGACCTCTCCCGACAGGCGACACAGTATTATAAGGATATTGTGAAGGGGCGGGAACAGGAGAACCTGCTCAGCGTTTCCGCATCCCGCCAGAAGTTTCTGGAGGCACTGAGCATGTACCAGATCGTGGTGAGCAAGGGCGCAATTTCTTTTGACAGCCAGATCGCCGACCTGAATGCGCAGATTCAGACGCTGCAGGCGTCCCAGAGTCAGGCGGTGGGAGACGTGGTCTCCGATGCGTCGGCGTATTTTGTCAGTCATGTGGATGGTTTTGAATCTCAGCTCAATGAAGAATCTCTTTCGGATATGACACCAGAAAAATTGAACGATATCATTCAAGAGGCGAGCAAGGGTTCTAATGCATCCGCAGACGGCGTGATCGGCAAGACGGTCTCCAATTACGACTGGTACATGCTGGGCGTGATAGACAACACCGATTTGAAGTATCAGGTCGGCGATTCCGTGACGCTCCGCCTGATTTCCACCGGTGCAGAAGCACCGGCAACCATTCAGGAGCTGCGGAGCACCGGTACGGACGGCAAAGTCCTCGCCGTAGTTTCCTGCGAGACCATGACCTCCGATTTCGTGCAGAACCGCACGGAGCGTGTGGAAATGATCCGCGGCGAATATGAGGGGATCAAGGTTCCCCGAAATGCGATCCGGTTCAAGGATGTGGAAGAAACCACCACCGACGAAAAAACCGGCGAGGAAAAGACGGAGACTGTGAACTGCCGTGGTGTCTATGTGCTGGACGGCGAAAAGGTAGAGTTCCGCCGTCTGGATGTCATCTACGAGGGAAAGGATTATGTCCTGTCCAGTCTGAACGCAGGGGACGGATATCTGATCCAGTATGACTCGATTATCGTGGAGGGTATTGATGCAGATGGAAACTAGTTTTAAGTATATCGACGAAAATTACAAGCGAATCGCTTACGAGATCGGCGAGGCAAAAGCAAAGTACCGCAAACCTGCCGATGAGATCACATTCATGGCTGTGACCAAGACGGTTGCGCCGGAGGCGGTAAACCACGCCATTGGTTGCGGTATTCATGTGCTGGGAGAAAATCGGGTACAGGAATACCTCTCCAAAAAGGAGCTTTACCTGCCGGAAGCGGAGGTGCACATGATCGGGCACCTGCAAACCAACAAGGTCAAGTATATCATTGAGGATATGGCGCTGATCCACTCGGTGGATAGCCTGCATCTGGCACAGGAGATCGACCGCCATGCGGCGAGAGTCGGCAAGGTGCAGAATATTCTGATTGAGGTCAATGTGGGTGCGGAATCCTCCAAGAGCGGCGTTTCGCCGGATGCGCTGGAGGAATTGTTGCTGCAAATCGGACAGATGTCCAACGTGCATGTACAAGGTCTGATGGCAATTCCGCCGGCTGCCGGCAGTGAAAAATTTCTTTGCGAAATGCAGGAACTTTATCTTGACATTTCCGCCAAAAAATTAGATAATATAGATATGAAGATCCTGTCCATGGGTATGTCCGGCGATTACGCTGCGGCAATCCGCTATGGATCGACAATGGTTCGGATCGGCTCTGCACTGTTTGGTGCGAGAAAGTATACCTAAGGAGCCAGTTCAGTATCTAGCGATATCTGTTTTCTCTGAAAAGACGAGA
The DNA here is from genome assembly GCF_000437175.1 of Ruminococcus sp. CAG:330. NCBI lineage: Bacteria > Bacillati > Bacillota > Clostridia > Eubacteriales > Oscillospiraceae > Ruminococcus > Ruminococcus sp. CAG:330. The sequence goes on from NZ_FR898034.1 coordinate 29,092, forward strand.
TGAAAGCCTGCCGCATCCGCACAAATGGCGGCGGGATGATACTAATCATATGTGCGGGGAATGGAGAACATTATGAGTTTTATCGATGGTATTAAGAATTTTTTTATTCCTGAAGAAGAGGATGGCAGAGATACAGTTCCCAACGACACTCCGGCAGAGGAGCCGGCAGCAGAGGCAGCGCCCAGAACCGCACCCGGCAGCTATGGCAGACCCTCCGGCTCTATGCCGTCTGCATCTTCCTTTGACGAATCCCGCGGAAAGGGCGACCGTTACACCACCATTAAGACGACTGCACAGTTTCAGGTCGTTCTGGTGAAGGCGTCCGTCTACACCTCGGACTCCAAGAAGGTTGTGGATTACCTGATGCAGAATAAGACGGTCGTTCTGAATCTGGAGGGTGCCAAGGAACCGGATATCCGCCGCATCATCGACTTCGTTGTCGGCGCAGCTTATGCAATGCATGGCCGGATCCGCCCCATCGCAAACCAGACGTTCCTCATCATTCCGCAGAATGTGGGCTTTGACGGCGACAGCATCGTCGGCGAGCTGCAGGACAGCGGTCTGGTTTAAACACAAGTATTTCCGGAGGACAGAAGGGGAGATAAACACGATATGTCGTATCTGGGGAAGGGGAGGACTGTGCCGGAATCCCAGCAGCTGTTAGAGGCGCACTGGGATGATCTGGCACGGCGCTCCGATCGGGACAATCGGCCGTATTTTTCGGCGTTTTACCCGCAGGAGGATCTTCAGGCGGCGGAGCGTATTGCAGCTGCAAACGGTGTGACGTGCACCGCTTGGGGCGGTACGGAGGGAACTGTACGGGTCATGTTCGGCTTTGCGCCGGAGTGGAGCGTGCCGGAGTTTCCGCAATTTCCGCTGACCTGTTTGACATTCCGCTGGCGTGGCACAGAGAACCCGGGACATCGGGACTTTCTGGGCGCACTGATGGGATGCGATCTGGCACGGGAGACCGTCGGAGATATTCTGATTGCCGATGGGATTGCGCAGGTCTTTGTCTGTGTTCCGGCAGCTTCTGTGATTTTGCAGGAACTGCATCAGATCGGACGTGTCGGCGTGACCGTGACGGAAGATGATCCGGTCTGCTTGTCGGCGGAGACGGCGTACCTCCTGATCGAAGGTTCTGTCGCCTCGCTGCGGGCGGACGCAATTACGGCTCTGGTGACGAAACAGAGCCGGGAAAAAGCAGTGCTGCTCATTCGACAAGGCCGGCTGACCTGCCGTCACGCAGTGATCAATGCCCCTGCTGCACCCCTGCAAGTGGGAGATGTGTTCTCGATTCGTGGCTACGGAAAGTTCCGGTTGGCAGAGGACGGCGGACTCACCCGAAAGGGAAGACATCATATTACGATTCAAAAATATCAGTGAGAGGAGATCCCAAATGATTAGTGCAAGTGAAATCCACGAACTTCGGTTCGAAAAGGCTGCTTTTGGATATAAGCAGGAGGACATTGATGAATTTCTGAACCGCCTGGAACAGGAGGTCGCTGCCGCACAGCAGGAGCTGGACGACAGCCACAACAAGATTCAGGTGCTGGCGGATAAGGTTCGGGAGTACATGCGGGACGAGGACGCACTGAAGGATGCACTTCTGGGCGCCCAGAAGGAAGGCCACCGCATTGTTGCCGAGGCAAACGCACGTGCCGATGAGATCATTGCGCAGGCGCAGCAGAAAGCGGACGCAATGATGGACGAGGTGACTGTGCAGCACGATGCCCTCATTGAAAAGAATGAGGCAGAGATCGAGGAGGAGCACAAGAAGCTGACCGCTGCCAGAAAGCAGGTCGCTGACTTCAAAAAGGCACTTTTCGACATGTACAAGGAACATCTGAGCATGCTCTCCGCAATGCCGGAAGAGGATGATACCACATTCGGCGTATCCGCAGAAGCTCCGGCAGACGACAGCACCGCAGAGGATGCTGCCCCTGCCGCAGCACCGGCAGCATCTGCAGCCGCAGATCCTTTTGCCGGCGCACAGTTCTCCGCCAAAACCATTCAGGGTGCTTATGACTCCCGTTTTGGCGACCTCGGTGCACTGGATTCCGAACACAAAGACTAATTTCAGGGAAAGGAGCGGCTTTTCCCGACGGGAAGAGCCGGAAGCAAGCTATGTCACAGGATTATAACAAAACCTTAAATCTGCCCAAGACAGATTTCCCCATGCGTGGAAACCTGCCCAAGCGTGAGCCGGATACTCTGCAAAAGTGGGAGACCGAGGATCTGTACGAAAAGATGATCGCCAAGAATGAGGGCAAGCCCCGCTACATTCTCCACGACGGCCCGCCCTATGCCAACGGCGAGATTCATCTGGGTACAGCGCTGAACAAGATGCTGAAGGATTTCATCATCAAGTACAAGAACATGAACGGTTTCTGCGCTCCCTACGTACCCGGCTGGGATACCCACGGACTGCCCATCGAACTGAAGGCAATGAAGTCCATCGGTGTGGAAAATGGCGCAATTCCGCCGGTTGACCTGCGGAAGCACTGCCGTGATTTTGCCATGATGCATGTCAAGAATCAGATGGCACAGTTCAAGCGTCTGGGAAGCCTGGGACATTACTGCGATCCGTATCTGACCCTGAAGCCGGAGTATGAGGCTCGTCAGGTCGAGGTGTTCGGCGAGATGGCAAAGCGTGGCTATATGTACAAGGGACTGAAGCCGGTTTACTGGTGTCCGGACTGTAACACCGCACTGGCAGAAGCTGAGATCGAGTACGAGAACGATCCGTGTTATTCCATCTATGTCAAGTTCCAGGTAACCGATGACAAGGGTCTGTTCACCAAGCTGGGCATCGACAAGAAGCAGATCTACTTCGTCATCTGGACAACCACTACTTGGACCATTCCGGGCAACCTGGCAATCTGCGTTGGTCCGGCATATGAGTACACACTGGTACATGTGGGTGATGAATATTACTGCATGGCAACCGAGCTGGTTTCCGCAACCATGAAGGCTGCCGGCATCACCGAATATGAGACCGTTGGTACTTTCATGGGCAGCGAGCTGGAGCACATGAAGACCAAGCACCCGCTGTACGATCGCCTTTCTCCGGTCATCGTGGGCGACCACGTCACACTGGAGAGCGGTACCGGCTGCGTACACACTGCACCGGGCTACGGCGTCGAGGACTTTGAGGTCTGCAAGAATTACGACGATATCGGCATTCTGGTCTGCGTAGACGACAAGGGACGCCAGACCAAGGAGGCAGGCGAGTTCGAGGGCATGGATACCGATGAGGCAAACCGTGCCATTGCTGCAAAGCTGACCGAGGTCGGCGCAATGCTGGCAACCGAAAAGATCGTCCACCAGTATCCGCACTGCTGGCGCTGCCACAAGCCCATCATCTACCGTGCAACCGAGCAGTGGTTCTGTTCCGTCAATGGCTTTAAGGATGAGGCAATCAAGGCAATCGAATCCGTCAAGTGGATTCCGGAGTGGGGCGAAGAGCGCATTAAGGGCATGGTTCGTGACCGCAGCGACTGGTGCATCTCCCGTCAGAGAACATGGGGCGTACCGATCCCGATCATCTACTGCAAGTCCTGCAAAAAGCCCATCGTCAACGACACCACCATTCGTGACATCACCGCTCTGTTCCGCAAGGAGGGCGCTGATGCTTGGTGGACAAAGGATCTGTCGGAATTCCTGTCGCCGGAAGTACAGTGCGAGTGCGGCTGTAAGGAGTTCACCAAGGAATATGACATCATGGACGTCTGGTTCGACAGTGGTGTTTCCCACACTGCTGTCATGGAACAGTACGATTGCCTGCAGTGGCCGGCTGATCTGTATCTGGAGGGCGCCGACCAGTATCGCGGCTGGTTCCAGTCCTCTCTGCTGACCTCTGTGGTTTACAAGGGCAGCGCACCGTACAAGGCAGTCTGCACCCACGGCTGGGTCGTTGACGGTGAGGGACGCAAGATGTCCAAGTCGCTGGGCAACGGCATCATGCCGGATGAGATCGTCAAGCAGTACGGCGCAGATATCCTCCGCCTGTGGGTTGCTTCTTCGGATTACCATTCGGATATCCGCATTTCGAAGGCAATTCTGGGACAGCTCTCCGATGCCTACAAGAAGATCCGGAATACCGCAAGATTCATTCTGGGCAATCTGGGCAACGGCGATGGCTTCCATCCGGATCGTGACAGCGTGGCAGATGACCAGCTGCTGGAACTGGATCGCTGGGCACTGATGCGGTTGGATCGTGTCATCGAAAAGGTACACGAGGGCTATGAGGCATTCGATTTCCACATCGTATTCCATGCCATCCACAACTTCTGCACCACCGATCTGTCCAACTTCTATCTGGACATCATCAAGGATCGCCTGTACTGCGAGAAGGAGGATTC
>NZ_FR898035.1:0-629 GCF_000437175.1 Ruminococcus sp. CAG:330
ATTATGAAAAAGACAAGAAGATTCGCATCCCTGGCAACCGCAGCCATCCTCGCAGCTTGCGCAGTCGTTCCCGCTACTATGTCGGCTCTTCCGGTTAGTGCACAGACAGTTACCATTACTCAGGCAACTGGAAATGCAGAGGCTGATCATACTTATTCCGCATACCAGATCTTCAAAGGTACTGTTGTAGATGGTGCATTGACAGGAATTGATTGGAATAAGGATATTGTAAATGATGGGGCGCTGTTGACTGCATTGAAAGGCGATACCCAGCTTGGAAAATATTTCGCAAATTGTACTTCTGCTGCTGAAGTTGCAGCTGCGCTGAACGCAAAGGTTGCAGGTACTGAAGAGGGAACCGAAACAAGCGTATTTGCAAATAACGGTGCCTTGACACAGCATTTTGCAGAACTCGTAAAGGCAAATTTGAAAGATAATGTTACAGCATCTGCAACATCTGCCAAAAACGGCACGAGCGCAGAACTCAGCATTACTGCAGATGGTTATTACCTGATTGTTGATGATACTGCGAATTTGCAGACAGGTGCTTACAGCAGATACATTCTGACAACTGTAGATGCAGATTCGGACACAACTCTTTCGATTGCCCAGAAAGCAAGCTCTCCGTC
>NZ_FR898035.1:722-23535 GCF_000437175.1 Ruminococcus sp. CAG:330
GATGTTGCAGACTACAACATTGGTGATTCTGTTCCGTTCAAGCTGTATGGCACAATGCCGAGCACCATTGGCGACTATGAGCACTACAGATACATTTTCCACGATACGCTGGGCACACAGTTCACCGCTCCGGCTGTTGGGGATGTAACAGTAAAAGTTGATGGTAAGAATGCAGTTGGCGCAACAGTTGCGATTGCAGGCAACGAAATCACCGTTACATTTGCTGACATTAAGGATGGAAATACCATTACCGCAAGCAGCGTAGTAACAGTGGAATACAGTGCTGTTCTGAACAAAACCGCTCAGATTGGTTTGTCCGGTCAAGAAAACGCAGTAAAGTTGGAGTACAGCAACGATTCTTACTGGGATGGTTCTGGCACACCGACAACGAGCAAGACTCCGGAAGACAAGGTTATCGTGTTCACCTATGAACTGGATGTTACCAAGCAGGATAGCGTAACGGACAAGAAGCTGAAAGATGCAGAGTTCAATCTGAAGAATGCTGCTGATAAGTATGCAAAAGTTGATGAAAATGGTTATGTAACCGGTTGGGTTGATACGGTAGCAGAGGCTAGTGTCCTGAAATCGGATGCAAATGGTTTGTTCAAGGTAATCGGTCTGGATGACGGCACATATACCCTGACAGAGACCAAGGCACCGACCGGATATAACCTCCTCAATGCTCCGGTTACCTTGAAACTAGATGCAACCACAGCCAATGGTCAGAATTGGGATGTCTTCGATGCTACCAAAGCATTGACTGATTTGACTCTGACCGTAGATACTGGCGCTGCACAGCCTGCAAAAACACCGGGCGAAGGAGATTCGTTTGGTAAGTATGGCGTAGTTGAAACTACCGTTCTGAACACCTCCGGTTCCTCCCTCCCGTCCACCGGTGGCATCGGTACGACCATCTTCTACGTTGCCGGCGGTGTGCTGGTTGTCGGCGCTGGCGTGCTCCTCATCACCAAGAAGCGTGCAAAAGACGCCCAGTAACCGATTTTCTCGCATTTTTCCCGTTTTGATCCAATGACCGCAGCTTCTGTACGGCACAGACCTCCCGCTTGTCCGGTGCGCCCGGCACTTCGGCATGGGCAGTCTGCCGTGCAGAAGCCTCTGCGGTATTTACCCGAAATTACCTGAACATGTCTGCGCTGGCAGGCATTAGGGGGGACCCCATGAGCAGTACACCTCTTGCAGAACCGTCCTCCGCCAAAGGAGCTGTGGTTTCTGTATGAAGAAAAAACGAAATGTGATTTCAACCGCCATATTGGTCGTGCTGCTGCTGGTGGGGCTCTCCGTGATGCTGTACCCGACTGTCAGCGACTGGTGGAATTCCCGTGTCCAGACACGTGCCATCGCCACCTATAACCAGTCCGTCGAACAGATGGACACCGGCGACAAGGAACGCCTCCTCATGGAAGCGCACTCCTACAACGCCACCCTCTCTCACCTTACCGCCCCTTTCACCAACTGGGAGGATGCCGGAAACTACGGCAAAATCCTCGACATTAGCGGAACCGGTATCATGGGCTATATCTCTATCCCCAAGATTCAGGTGGAGCTGCCCATCTACCACGGGACAAGCGCCGAGGTGCTGAACGTGGCGGTGGGACACCTCCAGGGCTCGTCATTTCCCGTGGGCGGGGAGAACACCCACGCCGTCATCTCGGCGCACCGGGGACTGCCCTCCGCAAAGCTCTTCTCCGATCTGGACCAGCTGGTCGAGGGCGACACGTTCACCGTCACCATTCTGGATGAGGTGCTCACCTACGAGGTGGAGAAAATTTTCATCGTCAAACCCGACGAGCTTGACAAGCTCGCCATCATCCCCGGCGGGGATTACGTCACCCTCATGACCTGCACCCCCTACGGGGTCAACTCCCACCGGCTTCTGGTGCGGGCGCACCGGGTGGACACCGTCTACCCCCACAACGTCAAGGTGGCAGCCGATGCCGTCCAGCTGGATTCTATGTCCGTGGTGCCGTTTATCGCTGCACCGCTGTTCGTGGGACTGCTGGTGTTCTGGATCGTGAGCAGCAGACAGCAGAAAACACGCTCCCGCAGGGAGCTTCTCACAAAACTGAAAGAACCTGAGAAAAAGGAAGGTGACTGATCGATGACCCGAACGGCGCTGCATCGTTTTGGCGCACTGCTCTGTGCGCTGGGTGTCTGTCTGTGGCTGACGGCGTGCCTGCTGCTTCCGGCAACGGCGGAGGATACCCGTTCCAATTTGACACTGATCTGCAGGTCGGACCCCGTGACGCTCTCCGGCATGCAGTGGAATCTCTACCGTGTCGGCGCCCGCAGTGCCGACGGCAGCTATCAGCTGGAGGGGGATTTCGCAGGCGACCCCGTTTCCATGGAGCTGACCACCGCATCGGAAATGCAGACGGCAGCCGATACCCTCGAAAACTACGCCGTGCTGGAACAGCGCCAGCCCCAGTCCACCGATAAGACGGACGATTCCGGCTCGGTGACCTTTGGCGAACTGGAAAAGGGGCTGTACCTCCTTGCCGGCAAGATGGTTGTTTCCGGCGACAAGCGCTATATTCCCTCGCCGGTGCTGGTGGAGATCGCCGGAAAGCCGGAGGAGATGAACCTCCTCGCCTACCCGAAATTTCAGGTGCGGAAACTCCCCACCTCGGATACCATTCAGTATACCGTGCGGAAGGTCTGGAAAAACGACGAATCCCAGCCGCAGGATCGCACCGCATTCATCGATGTCGGACTCTATCAGGACGGCACACTGACGGACACAGTACGGCTGGACGAGAGCAACGGCTGGACGTATCACTGGTCGGCGGATGCGCTGGCGGACTGCCGGATTCTGGAGATGGATGTCCCCAAGGAATATACGGTGGTCTATCGCGGCAATGAAACCCAGTTCCTGATGATCAACACCCACAACAGCACCAAGGCTTCTACCATTACGCCGGAGAGCACCGTTGTGACTACGGAAACTACGACCATGGCGGTCACCTCCGCACTGGCAACTTCGCAGGTGACAGGCGACACGACAGCACCGGCAACCTCGTCTGTAACGGGCGGTGCTGCTGTGACTACGGTGCGCCAGACCGGAAACACCGCCGCCAGCAGCGGCGGAAAGCTTCCCCAGACGGGACAGCTGTGGTGGCCGGTTCCTGTGCTGGCGGGGGCGGGGCTGGTGCTGGTAGTCGTTGGCTTCCGGCTGCATTCGAAAAAGTAAGCGAGGATAGCGCATGAAAAACACACGTGGCTTGTGCTGGATTCTTGCAGGGGCAGTGCTGCTGGCAGCGGCGCTGTCCTTGTGTCTATACAATTGGTATCAGAGCATCCGCAGCGGGGAAACGGCGCAGGAGGTTCTGACGGTGCTGAAGGAGGAGCTGCCGCCGCTGACCACGGAATTGCCGGAGGAATTCGGCACAGGCGAAACTGCCGGCACGGTTACCGGCACGCAGCCCTCCGGAACGCCCTCCGGGGAACTGCCGGAGAAGGATTTGTTTCAGGAGTACGGCGTTTCCGAACCGCAGGAGGAAACGGTGCTCACGGTGTATGAGTACACGTATATTGGCATCCTCACCATTCCCTCGCTGGGCATCGAACTGCCGGTGCAGGACGAGTGGAGCTATCCCAACCTGAAGATCGCTCCCTGCCGGTACGCCGGAACGGTGGCGGATGGCAACCTCATTGTGGCAGCACATAACTACCGGTCGCACTTCGGGCGCATTGGGGAATTGAATTCCGGCGATGAGATTCTCTTCACAGAGTGCAGCGGTGCGGTGCACACCTACGAGGTGGTGCAGACTGACCTGCTGATCGGAACAGATGTTTCCGCCATGGCGGAGGGGGACGAGAACTGGGATCTGACGCTGTTCACCTGTACGCTGAGCGGTCAGAGCCGTGTCACAGTGCGTGCCGCAGAGAAAAAAGAATAGAAAGAAACCCTGTCAGCAGTGTAAGACCTGTTGACAGGGTTTTGCTTTAGAGCTTGTGTTCGTAGGAAATATATGCGGATTTTCGAGCATAATTTTGTTGCAGACAAGGCAAAAATACGCAGGATGCAGCAAAATTTGCCGAAAAGACACGCATATACGCTTGTGAAGACAGGTTCTTAGTGCAGGCAGTTCCGGTTGCGCCATTCTCTCGGGGGAATGCCGTAGATGTTCTTAAAGGCTCTGGAAAAATGCAGGGCGTTCTGATAGCCCACGGCGTTTCCGATGTCGCCGATGGAGAGGGAGGTCAGCTTGAGCAGCTCCGCCGCCTTTGCCATGCGGAAGTTGAGTAGAAATTCCTGCGGTGTCTTTCCGATGGAGTCCTTGAAGATCTTGCCGAAGTAGGTGCGGTTCAGTCCGCAGACCGAAGCAATATCCTCCACAGAGATGTTGTTCTGGAAGTTGTGTTCAATGTATTCCAGTGCCTCGTGGATGTAGAAATCCCGCAGCGTGCTGTTGCTCATGACTTTCAGCGCAGCAGCGGAACGCACCAGATAATCCAGAAAGAGATAGAGGTGTCCGATGAGGTGGAAGGGCGGGGCATCGCCGTGTTCAATGATGTGCAGCATCTCGCTCTTCATCTCTTCCCGCAGCTCCTTTTTGCGGGCGTGGTAGATGGGAGAGTCCAGCGAAAATCCGGCAGTCTCCAGCATTCCCTTGGCACGCAGTCCGTCGAACTCGATCCAGAGGTATTCCCATGGGGTCTGGTGGTCGGCGATGTACATGGTGACCTGTCCGGGGAAGATCATGAACCCCTGCATGCTCCGGACATTGTAGGTGATGGTCTGCCCTTTGGCATTGTCCGCCATAAGCGTTCCCATACCGGAGAGCACATAGTGGAACAGGAAGTGGTTTCGGCTCGCCGGCCCGAAAGAATGGGACGGCGCACAGCGTTCCATGCCGAACTGGAACAGCCCCAGATCGACGAAATTTTCGTTGGGAAATACGGAGAATATCAGGTCTTTCATTTGTAGCCTCCTGATGATTTTGTCAGTCATTTTTTATTTTGGGATATCCTTATTGTAATATTATACCATGAGATATCTCAAAATGCAAGGTGATTTTGCACTATTCTAAGAAAAATCGCAAAATGGTATAAATGTAGCGTTTTTCTGATATTTACAAGGCGCATTATGGATGGTATAATAAAATTACTCAAGTAAGACTGCAGCGAATTGACGTAAAAAAGGAGGAATTTTGCATGAACAAGCGAAAATGCGTTGCATTGGGAATGGCACTGGTTTTGACAGCATCTTCAGCTGTTCTGACTGGCTGCGGAAGTGACAAGACGAAAGACGGAAGAACAATCGTCACCATGCTCCAGTATAAACCGGAGGCGGTTTCCGCTTTTGATGAGATGGCAGAGCGGTTCAACGCTTCTCAGGATGAGATCTATCTTGAGATCGAATCGCCCAACGATGCCATGACGGTTTTAAAGACACGGTTTGTCCGTGAGGATTATCCGGATATCATCGGCATCGGCGGCGATATCAACTACTCCAACTTCTTAGATGCCAATATGTTTATGGACATCTCAGACTTTGACGGCATTTCGGACATCAAGCCGGCGTACATGGATATCGTCAAGGAGCTGGAGTTTATTCCGCAGGATGGCGTGCATGCGCTGCCCTACGTGGCAAACTGTGCCGGCATCCTGTACAACAAGGATATGTTCGAGGAAAACGGCTGGGAGATTCCGACTACCTGGAGCGAGTTCACAGCCCTTTGTGACACGATTTCCGAGAGCGGCGTTGCCTATCCGCTTTATATGGGATACAAGGATACCTGGACTTGTATGGCACCGTGGAACGCTCTTGCAGTCGGTCTGACACCCCCTGACGTTTGCAGCCAGGTGAACGCCGGAAACACCACATTTACAGAGCAATATGCTGAGGTCGCAGAGAAGGAAAAGGCACTGCTCCAGTATGCGGAGTCGAATCCCTACGCCTACAGCTACAACGATGCATGTACGGCATTTGCCCGTGGCGAGTCGGCAATGTTCCCCATTGGCAGCTACGCTGTTCCGCAGATCCAGTCCGTCAATCCGGACATCAACATCGACTCTTTCACTTTCCCTGCCAACGAGAACGCAGAGGACAACGTGCTGAACTCCGGCGTAGACCTGCTGTTCGCTGTCATGAAGGAGAGCAAGAACAAGGAAGCCGTTTATAAGGTGCTGGACTTCATGTTCCAGGACGATACCATCCAGATCTATCTGGACAACCAGAGTGCAGTTCCCTGTAAGGAGGGCGACTTCACACTCCCGTCGATTCTGGACGGCATGAAGCAGGACATCGACGACGGCAACATGGCAGACTTCCACGACCACCACTATCCCACTGAGATGAGTGTGGATGCGATGATTCAGACCTATCTGATGGATGATTCTGACAACGCCACCGAGAAATTCCTCAAGCGGTTCGACAAGGACTGGAAGCGCTACAATCGTGATCTGATCGAAAAGGTTCAGAAGTACGAGCAGGAAAAGGAGGGAAACTAAATGAAAGGCAGAAAAAAGATGTCCAATCGGGAACGGACCTTCCTGCTGATGATCCTCCCCGCATTGATTCTATTTGTCGCATTCAACACCATTCCGCTGATTACCGGTGCAATCTACAGCTTCACCAACTACCGTGGCTATGGTGATTATGATTTCGTAGGATTCCGCAATTACATCGACCTGTTCGGTGATGAGCGTGTCCGGAACTCCTATTGGTTTACATTTAAATATGCAGTTGTCGGAACCATTCTGATCAACTTCCTCAGCCTGCTGATTGCGCTGGGACTGAACAGCAGAATCCGCTGCAAGAGCCTGCTGCGGGGCGTTTACTTCGTCCCCAACATCCTCGGCGGACTGATTATTGGTTATATCTTCAGTTTCTTCTTCACCTATATCGTGCCGGCAATCGGCAAGGCTGCCCACATCGGCTTCCTGGAAAACAGTATCCTCGCCAGTGAAAAATACGCATGGATCGGCGTGCTCATCGTCGGCGTATGGCAGGCAGTCGCCATGAACACCATCATCTATATCTCCGGTCTCCAGACCGTGCCCACCGATATCTACGAGGCAGGCATGATCGACGGCGTGACCGGCTGGCAGAAGTTCTGGAAGCTGACGTTCCCTATGCTGCTGCCGTTCATCTCCATCAACCTGATTCTGAGTACCAAAAACATGCTGATGGTATTCGACCAGATCATGTCCTTGACCAAGGGCGGTCCGGCACAGAGTACCGAGTCAATTTCCTACCTGATTTATAACAACGGTATGGCAGGCGGCCAGTTCGGCTTCCAGAGTGCCAACGCCGTGATCTTCTTCATTGTCATTGTCATCTTTGCAGTGGTTCAGATGAAGTTGACGGGAAGAAAGGAGGAGCAGCTATGAGTATGACAAAGAAAAGACCGGGACGCACCAACGTTTTCCTGACCGTGCTGCTGTTCCTGGGATGCATTACAATTCTGTTTCCGCTGTATATGGCGGTAATGATCGCATTCAAAAGCCCCACAGAGATGACCAACGACATCGCCGGCGCACTGGGCTTCCCCAGCCACTGGAGCTTCAGCAACTTCTCCGAGGCAATGAAAGTCACCGACTTCTGGCACACTCTTGGAAACAGCTTGCTCATCACCGGCGCAACCATCGTGATCGCAATTCTGCTGCACTCCATGACCGGCTATGCCATCGGCAGAAGTATGGCTCGGAAAAAGGGCTTCCGCATGGTGTACTATTACATCGTCAGCGGTATGTTCGTTCCGTTTGCCATCCTGATGATGCCGCTGGTAAAGGAAACCGCAGTTTTGGGACTGGACAACCGTCTGGGTGTCATTCTCCTGTATGTGGTATTCTATATGCCCATGAACGTCATGCTGTATAGCGGCTATCTGAAAAATGTGCCCCTTGCACTGGAAGAGGCCGCAGACATTGACGGTGCTTCCGCATGGAAGACCTACTGGACAATTATTTTCCCGATGATGAAGCCCATGCACGCAACGGTTGCGGTTCTGACCGCACTGGGCACATGGAACGACGTTATGACCCCGCTGGTTATCCTGTCCAGCTCGAAGGGTACGACACTTCCGCTGGCGCAGCTGAACTTCCAGACCCAGTTCGGCACCAACTATAACCTGGCATTCGCTTCCTACCTGCTGGCACTGATCCCGATCCTGATCTTCTACATCTTCTGTCAGAAGCAGATCATCGGCGGCATCGCCAACGGCGCAGTCAAGGGATAAACAGCAGCATTTGATCCTCCTCAATCATTCGAATCCGACCGATTTCAGCAATCCCGTGCAGAACCGTTTTCTGTGCGGGATTCTCTGAAACTGATATTATGAAAGACAGGGTGTGTATGATGAAAAAACTGAACAACCAAATTATGCTGATTACCTATGCGGACAGCATGGGAAAAAATTTGAAGGAACTCCACACGGTGCTGAACCGGTATTATCACAACGCCATCGGCGGTGTGCATATCCTGCCGTTTTTCCCGTCGTCGGCAGACCGTGGATTTGCGCCCGTCACCTACGAAAAGGTGGACGAGGCGTTCGGCACATTTGACGATGTGGAAGCCCTCGGCGAGGACTACTACCTGATGTTTGACTTCATGGTCAATCACATCTCGGCGCACTCCGAGTATTTTCAGGACTTCTTACAGCACAAGGACGAGTCGCCGTACCGGGACTTCTTTATCCGCTATTCCTCCTTTTGGGAAAACGGCGAGCCCACACCGGAGCAGCTGGATCTGATCTATAAGAGAAAGCCCCGTGCTCCCTACATCGAGGCAGAGTTCGCCGACGGCACCACGGAAAAGATCTGGTGCACGTTCTGCGAGGAACAGATCGATCTGGATGTGGAAAAGCCCGCTGTCAAGGAATTCATTCGCCGGACACTGAAGAGCATGTGCCGTCACGGCGCAGCGGTGATCCGTCTGGATGCGTTTGCCTATGCCATCAAGAAAAAGGATACCAACTGCTTCTTTGTAGAGCCGGAGATCTGGGATTTGCTCCACGAAATCGAGGGCATTGTGCAGGAGGAACAGGCGGAGATTCTGCCGGAGATCCATGAGCACTACACCATCCCCATGAAGATTGCAGACAAGGGCTTCTGGATCTACGATTTTGCGCTGCCGGTTCTCACGCTGCACGCTCTGTTCAACCACACCGGCGTGTACCTGAAAAAGTGGCTGGAGCAGTGCCCCATGAAGCAGTTCACCACACTGGACACCCACGACGGCATCGGCATTGTGGATGTCAAGGACCTGCTGCCGGACGCAGAGATCGAAACCGTCAAGGAACAGATGTACCAGCAGGGCGCAAACGTCAAGAAGATCTACAGCTCTGAGGCGTACAACAATCTGGATATCTATCAGGTGAACACCACCTATTATTCTGCGCTGGGCAATCGGGACGATGCCTATCTGCTGGCACGTGCCATTCAGTTCTTTGCGCCGGGCATTCCGCAGGTGTACTATGTCGGTATGCTGGCAGGCAGCAACGACATCGCCCTTATGGAACGCACCAAGAATGGCAGAGATATCAACCGCCACTATTACACCAGCGAGGAAGTGGCAAAGGAGCAGGAGCGCAGCGTGGTACAGGATCTGAAGCGGCTCATGGAGCTGCGGAACACCCATCCGGCATTCGGACTGGACGGTGCCATTGCTGTAACGGCAGAGGGCGACCAGCTCACCATCACCAGAACCTGCGGCGATGCTCAGCTGACGCTCCACGCTGATCTCACCAACTATCGCTTTACCATTGACTAAAGGAGGAAATTACCATGCCGATTTTCGCAGAAGCGCAGGAAAGACTGTTTCGTATCCGGACCGCCCACACCGAGTATCAGATGTGCGCAGATTCCTATGGGGTGCTGAAGCACCTCTGGTACGGCGTACCGGTGGGACACAGCATGGACTATCTCCGGAAGTATCCGGATGTGGGATTTGCTGGAAACCTCTATGAGGCCGGAAATGACCGCACCTATTCCCTGAACACCCTGCCGCAGGAGTATGCCGGCGCAGGCGTGGGGGATTACCGCATCAGCGCTGCTAATGTCCGCCATGCGGACGGCAGCCAGGCGCTGGATCTGCGGTATCAGAGCTATGCCATCAAACCGGGCAAGTACAGCATTCCCGGACTGCCGGCAGTTTATGCCGATGCAGCGGATGCGGAAACGCTGGAGATCACCCTGCGGGATACCGCATCCGGCGTGGAAGTTGTCCTGCAATACGGCGTTCTGCCGGAACTGGACATCATCACCAGAAGCGCTGTGTTCCGGAATACCGGCGCATCCCCTGTGGTTTTGCAGAAGGCAGCCAGCTTGTGTCTGGACTTGCCGGACGGCACATGGGAGTGGATGCACTTCCACGGCAGACACGCCATGGAGCGGATGCCGGAGCGGACAGCGCTGTTCCACGGCGTGCAGGAGAGTTCCAGCGCAAGAGGCACTTCCAGCCATCAGCAGAACCCCTCTGCGGTTCTGTGTGCGCCGGACTGCACAGAGCAGAACGGCAGCTGCATCGGCGCATTTCTGATGTACAGCGGCAGCTTCCAGACACAGATCGAGCTGGATCAGCTGGATCAGGTGCGCCTGGTCATGGGACTGCATCCGGATTTGTTTGCATGGACTTTGCAGTCCGGCGAGGAATTCCACACGCCGGAGGCGGTATTCACCTATAGCGACAGAGGTCTGGCAGAGATGTCCCAGCGGTTCCACAAGGTGATTCGGGAGCATGTCTGCCGTGGCAAGTACCAGCTGGCAGAGCGTCCGGTGCTCATCAACAACTGGGAGGCGACCTACTTCGACTTCAACGAGGAGAAGATCTGGAGCATCGCCAAATCCGCCGCAGAACTGGGCGTGGATATGCTGGTGCTGGACGACGGCTGGTTCGGCAAGCGGGACGGCGACTGTTCCGGTCTGGGCGACTGGGACGTGAACGAAACCAAGCTGCATGGCGGACTGGGAAAACTGGTGGATCAGGTGCGCTCGCTGGGCATGCAGTTCGGACTGTGGTTTGAACCGGAGATGATCTCCGAGGACAGTGACCTCTACCGCAGCCATCCGGACTGGGCGATTCGCATTCCGGACAGAGCACCTATGCGTAGCCGGTATCAGCTGCTGCTGGACATGACCCGTCAGGAGGTACAGGACTATCTGTACGAGAAGATCAGCGGTGTGCTCCGCAGCGCAGCGATCTCCTATGTGAAGTGGGACATGAACCGCAGTATCAGCGACTGGTATTCCGCAACGCTTCCGGCAGCGCAGCAGGGCGAACTGCCGCACCGGTACGTGCTGGGACTGTATGCGCTGCTGGAACGCCTCACCGCAGAATTTCCGGACGTGCTGTTCGAGGGATGCAGCGGCGGCGGCGGCAGATTTGATGCCGGCATGCTGTACTACTGCCCGCAGATCTGGTGCAGCGATGACACCGACGCCTATGAGCGCACACGGATTCAGTACGGCACTTCCATGATCTATCCCATCTCCGCTGTTGGCTCTCACGTTTCTGTCGTTCCCAATCACCAGACCGGCAGAATCACTCCCATGGAAACCAGAGGCATTACGGCAATGGCAGGCAGCTTCGGCTTCGAGCTGGATCTGCAAAAGCTGTCGGAGGAGGACAAGAAAACGGCTGCGGCACAGATCAAGCAGTTCAAGGAATACGGCCCGCTGATCCACGGCGGCAAGTACTACCGCCTCAGCGATCCGTTCACGGAAAACAGCGCTTTCTGGAGCTTTGTGGCACAGGATGACAGTGAGGTTCTGGTACAGGGCGTGGTGTTCCGCACCGCTCCCAATATGCGCCGGAAGGCACTGCGTCTGGCAGGACTCTGTCCGGAGAGCCGATATCAGGATACGGCATCCGGCGAGATCTACACCGGTGCAGCACTGATGCACGGCGGACTGCTGCTGCCGCAGACATGGGGCGACTATTGTCCAGTGATGTTCCACCTGAAGAAAATTTTTGCTTGATTCTGAAAACGATAGATGTTATAATGGGAAGAGAAGTTCCCGTGAATCAATGGGAGGTCTGTTATGAAGTCCAATGCATGGATTCCGTCCATTCAAGACGGCAAATGGGATACCTATTTTCAAAAGCTGTACGGCGCAGATGCAGTTCCGGCGCAGCGTCAGCGCTACGTCCGTGCCATCCGGCAGTTTGTGCAAACATTTCCGGAACATGCGGAGTCCCAGATTTCCGTGTTCTCTGCGCCGGGCAGAACGGAGATCGGCGGCAACCACACCGACCACCAGCACGGCTGCGTTTTAGCGGCAGCCATTCAGCTGGATGTGGTGGCAGTGGTTTCATTTCGGACAGACCGAAAGCTGCGGCTTCAGTCGGAGGGCTATCCCATGGATACCATCGACCTGTCCCGGCTGGAAGCCCAGCCGTCGGAGCAGGGCACCTCTGCCGCACTGATTCGCGGCATTGCGTCGAAATTGGCGCAGAACGGCGTGCAGCCCTCCGGCTTTGATGCCTACACCACCTCGGCGGTGCTCACCGGCAGCGGGCTGTCCTCCTCGGCGGCGTTCGAGATTCTGCTGGGGACGATCTTCAACGAGCACGACAACGACGGCGCTATGACACCGGTGGCACTGGCACAGGCAGGGCAGTATGCCGAGAATATCTACTACGGAAAGCAGAGCGGTCTGATGGACCAGACGGCGTGCGCCTCCGGCGGTGTGGTATATGTGGACTTTCAGGACACGGCAAGTCCCAAGGTCACAGCCCACGCTGTGGATTTTGCCAGGTACGGCTACGCCATCTGCATCACCGACACCAAGGGCAGCCATGCTGACCTCACCGATGATTACACGGCGATTCCCACGGAGATGCGGCAGGTCGCAGCGCAGTTCGGACAAACCGAGCTGCGGGGCGTTTCAGAGGAGGCGTTCTATGCTGCCATTCCGCAGCTGCGCCGGAGCTGCTCTGACCGTGCCATTCTGCGTGCCATGCATTTCTTTGCGGAGAACCGGCGTGCCGGCGCACAGGCGCAGGCGCTGGAATCCGGGGATATGGCACAGTTCTTGACGCTGGTGCAGGAGTCCGGCGCTTCCTCGGCGGAGCTGCTGCAAAACCTCTATTCCGCCAGCAAACCTACGGCGCAGGAGATTCCCCTTGCCATTGCCGTCAGCAAGCGGCTCCTGGCAGGAGCGGGCGCAGTTCGTGTTCACGGCGGCGGCTTCGCCGGCACGATTCAGGCGTTTGTCCCGCTGGCGCAGGTGGCGATGTACACAAAGGCAATGGAACAGCTGTTCGGCGAGGGCAGCTGCTATGTCCTCCGGATTCGTCCGGTGGGCGGGGTTGAGATGAAGGAGGAGTTACAATGAGAATTCTGGTATTTGGCGGAGCAGGCTATATCGGTTCGCACACGGCGCTGGAACTGATTCGTGCCGGCGAGGAAGTCGTGGTTGCGGATAGTCTGGTGACCGGCTACCGGCGTGCAGTTCCGGAGGGCGCTGCGTTCTATCAGGGCGACCTGCACGACCGTGCATTTTTGGATCACCTGTTCGAAACTGAGAAGATCGACGCTGTTATTCATTTCGCCGCCTTTTCGCTGGTGGGGGAGAGCGTTTCCAACCCGCTGAAATACTACGACAACAATCTGTGCGGAACGAAAGTCCTGCTGGATGCCATGGTGGCGCACGGCATTGACAAGATCGTCTTTTCCTCCACGGCAGCCACCTACGGCGAACCGGAGCATGTGCCGATTTTGGAGAGCGACCGCACCTGCCCCACCAATCCCTACGGCGAAACCAAACTCGCCATGGAGAAGATGTTCCACTGGACGGGGCTGGCGCACGGTCTGCGCTATGTCTCCCTGCGCTATTTCAACGCCTGCGGTGCCGATGCCAGCGGCAATATCGGTGAGGCGCACAATCCGGAGAGCCACTTGATTCCGCTGATTCTGCAAGTGCCCAACGGCAAGCGGGAGTCCGTTTCTATCTACGGCACAGATTACGATACACCGGACGGCACCTGCATTCGGGACTACATCCATGTGACTGATCTGGCGCAGGCGCACATTCTGGCGGTGCGCTATCTGGCGGAGGGCGGTGCAAGCGATATCTTCAATCTGGGCAACGGCATCGGCTATTCTGTCCGTGAGGTGATCGAAACCGCACGCAAGGTGACGGGGCATCCCATTCCGGCGGTGGAAACACCCCGCCGTGCCGGCGATCCGGCTCGTCTGGTGGCATCCAGCGAAAAGGCAAAGCGTGTGCTGGGCTGGAATCCGGTGCACGACAGCTTGGAAGAGATCATTTCCAGCGCATGGAATTGGCACAAGAACCATCCCGACGGATATGCAGAAAAATAATAAATGAGGGGGTAGCGCAATGATTTGTCAGGAAATTCAGAACTTGCTGGCGTATGCGATCCGCACCGGACTGATTCAGCCGGAGGACGAGATCGTGGTTCGGAACCAGCTGATGGACGTGCTGCATGTTGCAGCGTGGGAGACATCGGAACCGGCGGAGGATTCCCGCAGTGTGGACGAGATTCTGGCGAAACTGGTGGACTATGCCTGTGAACAGGGTCTGATCGAAAACACCAGCGGTATGCGGGATCGGTTTGACACCCGTCTGATGGGCTGCATGACACCCTATCCCAGAGAGGTGCAGCGGACATTTCGGGAGAAATACGACGTTTCTCCCCAGACGGCGACCGACTGGTATTTTGCCTATAACCAGAATGTGAACTACGTCCGTGCCGGCAGAATCGCCAAGGATATCAAGTGGACATATCCCTCGGAATACGGCGTGCTGGACATCACCATCAACCGCTCCAAGCCGGAGAAAGACCCGCGGGACATTGCAGCTGCCCGCACGCAGCAGGCGGTTTCCTATCCCAAGTGTCAGCTCTGTCCGGAGAACGCCGGCTTTGCCGGAACGGCGACCCATCCGGCACGGCAGAATCTGCGGCCGATCAGCATCCGCATTCATGACGAGCCGTGGCAGCTGCAATATTCCCCCTACGGATACTACAACGAGCACTGCATCGCTTTCAACCAGAAGCACGTCCCCATGAAGATCGACGCAGCGGTGTTCGAGAAGCTCTTTGATTTTCTGGATTTCCTGCCCCACTACTTCATCGGCTCCAACGCCGATCTCCCCATTGTGGGCGGTTCGATTCTGAGCCACGAGCATTTTCAGGGCGGTCACTATACCTTCGCCATGGCAAAAGCACCGGTGGAGCAGCACTTCACCCTGCCGGATTATCCCACGGTAAACGCCGGCATTTTAAAATGGCCCATGTCTGTCATCCGTCTGGAGAGTCAGGACCGGACGGCGCTGGCAGCAGCGTGCGATCTGGTGCTGGAGCACTGGCGGCGCTACAGCGATCCGGAGGCGTTCATTTTTGCGGAAACCGATGGAACGCCCCACAACACCATCACTCCCATTGCCAGAATGTGCGGTGATACCTATCAGTGTGATCTGGTGCTGCGCAACAACATTACCACAGAGGAACGCCCGCTGGGTGTCTACCATCCCAACCCGTCCCTGCACCACATCAAGAAAGAGAACATCGGCTTGATCGAGGTCATGGGGCTGGCAGTACTGCCGGCACGTCTTGCCACGGAGCTGGAGGTGCTGCGGAAGTCTATGCTCACCGGCGCTGATCTGACTGCGGACAGCCGGACGGCATCCCACGCTGTATGGGCGCAGGAGGTTCTGGCACGTCATCCGGAATTCTGCGCAGAAAATGCGGAGTCGATTCTCCAGCAGGAGGTGGGCGCTGTGTTTGAACAGGTGCTGTGCGATGCCGGCGTATTCGCCCGCAATGCAGAGGGCAGCGAGGCGTTCCGGCGTTTCCTGTGCACCCTGAAGTAATCACTCATCTATCATAGAAACAAACAAGAGCCGGACAGGTGCGCCAAAAGCTGCGCCTGTCCGGCTTTTCTCTGGAGTGGGGACTTTTTGGAAAATACGGCAAAGAAAAATCACGCAACCCCGAAAAGTACGGAATTACGCGATTTTCTCAAGTATATTTACTTGGCGCAGAAAGAGGGATTTGAACCCTCGCGCCGGTTTCCCGACCTACTCCCTTAGCAGGGGAGCCCCTTCACCACTTGGGTATTTCTGCAAAACCTATTCTAAAACGAAAACATTGTATCAATGTGTCGTAGCGCTTTCAATGGCGGAGAGGGTGGGATTCGAACCCACGGTTCCTCTCGGAATCACTGGTTTTCAAGACCAGCTCCTTAAACCACTCGGACACCTCTCCAGACTGTGTCAAACAGCTTTTTTATTATACAACAAAGTTTGGACTTTGTCAAGCAAAAATCGAAAAAAGATTCTCAAAATTTGAATTTCTTTGAAAAGGAAAGAAAATACCTGTATCTTGCAATATAATTGATTGTATGCGGTTTGGATTTACAATCGGATTTGCAAACAAGGCTCCCCTGAAAGGGGAGCTGGCAGTGCGTAGCACTGACTGAGGGGTCTCCACTTATGCCGAAAACGTCATAAAAAGATTTTACGAAAGAACCTCCCCACCCCGTGGGGAGTCACCCCTTTCAGGGGAGGTTATCATGAAAATTGATTTTCGTGCAGCCACGTCAGGACACCTTGCTTTTTTTCCGGAAATCGCTTATAATAAAAGAAACCAAAAAGAAACCAAACGGGGAGGACGTGCAGCAATGTTATATCGATATACCTTGGATACGCCGGCGGAGGATTTCTGTCCCATTACGGCACAGGTGCAGGGCGCTGTGGCGGAGAGCGGTGTGCAGGACGGCATCTGTCTGGTCTACTGTCCCCACACCACCGCCGGAATCACCATCAATGAAAATGCCGATCCGGACGTGGTGACGGACTTGCTGCTGGCATACCGGAAAGCGTTTCCGGATCGGCCGGAGTTCCGCCATGCAGAGGGAAATTCCTCGGCGCACGCCCGTGCTTCCGCTGTGGGAAGCAGCGCCATGATTCCGGTGAAAAACGGCAGACTGGTGCTGGGTACATGGCAGGGTGTTTATTTCTGCGAGTTCGACGGGCCGCGGCGGAGAACCTTTCTGGTCACCGTGATGGAAGCGCATGAGAAGGGAGCGAATGTGTGATGGATATGGAAAAAGTACAGCAGCTGCAGAAGAAGATCAATGCAGCTCACCGCATTGTGTTTTTCGGCGGAGCAGGTGTTTCCACCGAGAGCGGGATTCCGGACTTCCGCAGTCAGGACGGCTTGTATCACCAGCAGTACGATGTACCGCCGGAAACGATTCTCAGCCGCACCTATTTTGACCGGCATCCGGCAGAGTTCTACCGGTTCTACCGGAACAAGATGATCTGCCTGACGGCAAAGCCCAACGCCGCCCACAAAAAGCTGGCGGAGCTGGAACAGGCGGGGCGTCTGCTTGCCGTTGTGACGCAGAACATCGACGGGCTGCACCAGATGGCCGGCAGCCGGAATGTGCTGGAACTGCACGGCAGCGTGCACCGGAACATCTGCCGGAGCTGCGGTGCGGTCTACGATGCGGAATGGGTGATGATGACAAACGGCATTCCCCATTGCGACAAGTGCGGCGGCATGGTGAAACCGGATGTGGTGCTGTATGAGGAGTCGCTGTCGGAGGACGTGCTGACCCGCTCCATTTCCGCCATTGCCAGCGCCGACCTGCTGATCGTGGGCGGAACCTCGCTGGTGGTCTATCCGGCTGCCGGACTGCTGCGGTATTTTCAGGGGGATTCGCTGGTGCTCATCAATCGGGATGCTACACAAATGGACAAGATGGCAGATCTCTGCATACGGGATGCCATTGGTGCAGTGATGGAACAGATTCAGGTTCCGGAAAAGGAGGCGTGAGAAATGCGCATGGTCATTCAACGGGTGAAGCACGCCAGCGTGACAGTGGACGGCGAGATCACCGGAAAAATCGGACAGGGCTTTCTGGTGCTGCTGGGCATCGGGCCGGACGACACCGAGGAAATTGCAGAAAAAATGGCGGACAAGATGATGCGTCTGCGGATCTTCTCCGACGAGAACGACAAGATCAACCGCTCCCTCTCCGATGTGGACGGGGAACTGCTGCTGGTATCCCAGTTCACCCTGTACGCCGACTGCCGCAGGGGCAACCGTCCCAGCTTTGTTCACGCTGCACCGCCGGCACAGGCAGAGGCGCTCTACGAATATTGCAAGGCGTACTGCCGCCGGACGATTCCGGTGGTGGAGTCCGGTATCTTTGGGGCGGATATGCAGGTAGAGCTGCTGAACGACGGCCCGTTTACTGTGGTGCTGGATTCCGACGAGATCGTGAAATGAGCTTTTCCAGTCCGGCGTGCCGGCAGAGCAGCAGAAGTCCCAGCAGATTGGGCAGCGCCATCAGACCGTTTGCAATGTCGGAGAGTGCCCAGACTGTGGGAAGTGCGATCATGGCACCGGCACCGGCAGCTGCGCAGAACATCAGCCGGTAGGGCAGAAGTCCCCGTGCGCCGAGAAGATAGTGCACCGCCTGTTCTCCGCAGCAGCACCAGCCGATCATGGTGCAAAAGGCGAAGAGCGCTGTGACTACTGCCATGATCTGCGGTGCAAAGCTGCCGAAGATGCCGGAGAATGCGGCGACGATTTGTTCCGTGTCGCTCAAACCGGTCTGGGCAGCACCGCTGGTGAGCAGGGCAAGGGCGGTGAGGGTACAGCAGACCAGCGTGTCGAGCGCCACTTCGGTCATGCTCCACAGTCCCTGCAGAGAGGCATCCTTGGAGTCGCTGCCGGCGTGTACCAGCGCACTGCTGCCGAGTCCGGCCTCGTTGGAGAAGATGCCCCGCCGGAGTCCGGTTTCAATGGCGCTGCGGAGCATGGCGCCGGAGATGCCGCCGCCCACGGCACGCATGCCAAAGGCGCCACGAAAAATGGCACGGAATGCCTCCGGCAGCGCTGCACTGTGGCGGAGGATGACGGCGAGCGCTGCCAGCATGTATCCGGCTGCCAGCAGCGGCATGAGCCACTGGAGCACACTGCCTGCGCCACGCACCCCACGGAGCAGGATGCAGCCCAGCAGAACGGCGATTCCGGCGGCAATGCCCCACACCGGCAGGGGAAAAGCATCCTGCAACAGGGTGGAGATGGCGCTGCTCTGGGTCATATTCCCCATGCCGAATGAGGCGAGGATGCAAAAGACGGCGTAGAGAAACGGCAGAACCCGGCTGCCCAGCCCGAAGCGCAGGTATGCCATAGGGCCACGCACTGCTGAGCCGTCGGGACGTGTGCCGGCGTACCGCACGGCGAGGACATTCTCCGCATAGGTCAGCATCATGCCCAGCAGCGCCGAGATCCACATCCAAAAGATGGCGCCGGCACCGCCCAAACAGAGCGCACCGGCAACGCCGATGATGTTTCCCGTGCCCATGGCAGCGGCGAGGGCTGCGGAAAAGGTCTGGAACTGCGTCAGGGCTGGGGCGTTGCCCGCCGAATCGGCGGATGCTGCGGATTTGCGCAGGCTGCCAAATGTGCGCCGCAGAATGGTGCGCCAGCCATGCAGCTGGAAGAACCGGCTCTTCCAGCTGAGCCACAGCCCGGTGCCCAGAAGCAGCACCAGCATGCCGGGGCCCCAGAGGAAATTTTGCACGTGAGAGAGAAACTGCTGCATAATGCCTCCTGGTCTGGTGAAACGAGGTGTGAAAATTTGATTTACATAACGGGTGATACCCATGGGGATTACGATGACTTTCAGTACCGTCTGCGCTCCCTCCCTGTGGGCAGCGGGGATACGGTGATCGTGTGCGGTGATTTCGGCTTTGTTTGGGAGGAACCGCAGGAGGGAGAGCTTTTGTCGAAGCTGGCGGAAATGCCGTTTTCCATCGCTTTTGTGGACGGCAACCATGAGAACTTCGACCTTTTGGAGATGTATCCCGTTGTTTCATGGAACGGCGGGAACGCACACCGCATTGCCGGCAATATCTTTCACCTCATGCGGGGACAGTGCTTTACCATCGAGGGAAAGATATTTTTCACCTTTGGCGGTGCATACTCTGTGGACAAGGCGTTCCGTGCGGAGGGGCGGAGCTGGTGGCATCAGGAAATTCCCGGCAGCGAGGACTACCGGACAGCCAGACAAACGCTGGAGTCCTGCGGATACGCCGTGGACTACGTGCTGACGCACACCGTTCCGCAGTCGGTCATCCATTGCCTTGGTCTGGTGCCGGATGCCCACGATGCGGAGCTGACGGGGTATCTGGAATGGCTGTATGAAACGCTTTCGTTCCGCATGTGGTACGCCGGACACTTTCACGTGAACCGGCTGGTGCGGGAAAAGGTACAGATTCTGTACGATGAAGTTGCAGCCATCTAGCCCTTGTCGAAATTCGGGCATTTCCGGCAGGACTTCTGCATAAGATATGGCGTTCGCTCTTGACGCATCCGGCTTCTGCGGGTATAATAATCTATATCATACATAGGGAAGGAATATGACAGGCTTTTTCGGGAGGGAGGATTGCGATGAAACAATATACCGCAGACCGTCAGGCACAGCGTGTGCTACAGGCTGCAACACCGATGGCGGCGGCGATTCTGCTCTTTCTCATCTGGTACTTTCTGGCGATCCTGCCGGATTGGCTCTTGTGGACGCTGACCGTGCTCCTGCTGCTGGCTGCGATTCTGATGGCAGTGCTGCTGATTCCCATGTGGTTCAATACCGTTTCCTACACGGTGTCTGCCACGCATATCACCAAACGCTGCGGGATCATATTCCTGCGGGAGCAGACCATGCGGACACAGGCGCTGCAATACTGTACCATTCTGCGTGCGCCGTTCTCCCAGAAGACGGGGCTGAACTTCATTCCGCTCCACGCCTATGGCGGAACGATCCTGCTGTCGTTTTTGCGGCGGGAGGATGCGGAGGAGATTCAGGTGTTCCTGCAAAATACGGTGTACAACCGCCCGCAGTCTGTGCAGGCATCGGAATGAGGAGGGACGCATGCTCATACACGACCCGCCGGAAAAAACGGCTTATCACGAACACCCCATCAAGATTCTGCGATACAGTGCCAAGAACCTCTGGCTTCTGATCTTTCCGCTGCTGCGCAGTCTGCGGTTCTACCCGTTCTCCCTGCAAAACTTTGTGGAGTGGGGTGCCGGCGCATGGTTTGACCTGCTGGTGGCGCTGCTGATTCTGGGGTTTGGTGCGCTGCGCTGGTACTGCTGCAGCTACCGCTTCGATGCGGTTTCCATCCGTGCCTACAGCGGTGTGTTTGTCCGGCAGGAAACCGTGATTCCCTGCGCACGCATCACCGCAACGGTGGAGGAACACCCCTTTTACCTCCGCCCGTTCCATGCGGTACGGCTTCAGGTGGATACGGCAGCAGGGGCGATTCCGGAGGCGGATATGCGCCTGATGCTGCGGGTGCGGGATCTGCACCAGCTGCGCAAAAACGTGCCCCTGCTGCAAAATGACAGTCAGGACACCGTCGCCTATCATACCTCGCCCTGGCGGGTGATGCTGTTCTCCGCCCTGTTTTCCAGCAGCTTTTCCGGTGCCGTTTACATCGGCATGCTGTTCGTCCAGGGCGGACGGATCTGCTCCGACCTGCTGGAACAGTTTCGGGCGCAGAAGCTTTTGGAGGATGCCACAGACCGTGCGGCGGCGGTGTTCCGTGGTGTGCCGCGAGTCGCCATTACCATCGGTATTCTGATTCTCGCCCTGTGGCTGATCTCCTTTGTGCAGAACCTGCTGCGGTACGGCAGATTCCGCATCCGCATCGGCAGCGAGTATGTGTCGGTGCACTCCGGCATCCTGACCAGACGGCGGTATCACCTTCAGAATAGTGCCATGATCTTCTCCGACCTCCGGCAGAATCTGGTGATGAAGATTTTTGGGATGGTGTCGCTGCACATTCGGTGTCCCGGCTACGGAAACCGCTGGGATACGCTGCCGGTGCTCATTCCTCTGATGCGGAAGCCTGTGGCGCAGGAGTTCCTGCAAGAGGTGCGTGCGGTGGAGAACATGAAAGAACCGTATCTGAAAGCATCCTCCCGTCTGCGGTTTTTCTGGTCGTTTTTGTGGCAGCCGCTGTTCTGGCTGGCTGGCGTTCTGGCGGCACGTGTTCTGGCGCTGCTGCTGTTTCCGAAATTTCACGCCATCATCCGCTTTTTTGCGGTGATGCTGGTGATTCCGGCACTCTGGATGCTGCTGGTGCGGGCGGTTTCCCTGCGGTCGCAGTACATCGCCATGGATGAGCGGGCGGTGCGGTTTCACTTCAGCCGTGGCTTCACCTTTCATACCATTACAGTCAGCCGGGAACGCATCGTGCGGATCGAGATGGTGCAGACGGTGTTTCAAAAGAAGAATCACGTCTGCCACCTGTTTTTGGTGTGCAACGGCACACGGCAAGAACGGTATAAGCTGACGGCGCTGCCGGAGGCGGCTGCACGGCGAATCGTGGCGGAACTTGCCGGATGAGCATCCGTGCAAAGTTTCTAGGACGTTTCCGCTTTTCTATCGGTTCGTTGTGAAAAAAGCAAATTTTTCAGAAATGGCATTGACAAAGAATCCAGAAAATCGTATAATAAAACTATGTATTTGTTGTGCGTTGCTTTTGGCAGCCCCGCATGAAGCCTGCTGGATGGCTTTGCACGGTGCTGCTTTTGAAAAAGGCGGAACGATCAGACCGCCATTTTTTCCAAACAGATAAAATTTGGAACGGAAAACACGGCGGAACGGCTGCTGGTAACCCACAGTGGTTCCGTCCGGTTTTGTATTCTCTGCGGCCGGAACCGCCGCAAAAAATGATGGATCATACGAGCGGGCGGCAAGGATATCGCCGGACTGACTCGATGTTATAAAAGCCTTTTCGTGCATCTTTCCCGAGCGCGCAGTCTGCGCACATCCGGATGCACCGGCAGGCATTAAGA
>NZ_FR898036.1:0-7998 GCF_000437175.1 Ruminococcus sp. CAG:330
AATCCGCATATATTTCCTACGAACACAAGCTCTTACATGTTATGAAACACAATCCAAAAACAGAACAGGAGGGTCGTCATGCGTTTGGATCAATTTCTCTCCGCCCGCACGCTGTACTCCCGCAGGGAACTGCGGACAATGATTACCAAGGGCAAGGTCACCGTGGACGGCGCACCGGTACGAAAGCCCGACCAGCCGGTGTCGCCGGAAAAAAATATCGTCTGCCTGCTGGGAAAGCACGTTCCCGGCGATCCGTACTTATACGTGCTTCTGAACAAACCTAAGGGGTATGTCAGCTCTGCGGATGAGGCGGGACAGCACAGCGTCATGGAGCTGATTCCGCCGGAGCTGAGCCGGAAGGATCTGCGGCCGGTGGGACGGCTGGACAAGGATTCCACCGGTCTGCTGCTGTTCACCGACGACGGACAGCTTGCCCATCAGGTCATCGCCGCCAGAGGGCACGTGGCAAAGTATTACCGCATCCTGTTGGCAAGACCGTGGGAGGATGCCTATGCGGATGCCATCGCTGCCGGCATCCGGCTCGCCGACGGCGCACAGTGCAAGCCGGCACAGGCTGCGCCCGTTCCGGAGACACAGCGGGAGGCGCTGATCTGCCTGCACGAGGGAAAATACCATCAGGTGCGCCGGATGTTCGCCGCACTGGGAAACCACGTGGAGGAGCTGGAACGTGTGGCGCTGGGCGGTCTGACGATGCCCCCGGATCTGCCGCTGGGAGGCTGTATTCAGCTGTTCGAACAAGATGTCCAAAAAATGTTGCACTCAGAAACCGTTTTTTCAAGCTTGTTACAAACCAAAAAAGAAAGTTCGTCATAATGGATAAATGTACAAGCGTAATTTTGGGCAATAAACGACTTGAAAAATGTGCGGATTTTTGGTATGATTATATTATCACCGAGGGCGGCAGAAGGTGCACGAAGCCACTGCACTTCAAATCGGGAAAAACATATTTTAGGAGGAACTGCGAAAATGGCAAGTTTATCACTTCGACATATTTATAAGAAATATCCGGGCAATGTAGTTGCTGTAAAGGACGTAAATCTGGAAATCAAGGACAAGGAATTTATCGTACTGGTAGGCCCTTCCGGCTGCGGTAAGTCTACCACCCTGCGTATGATCGCTGGTCTGGAAGAAATCTCTGAGGGCGAGCTGTACATCGGCGACCGCCTGGTAAACGACATCGCTCCGAAGGACAGAGATATCGCAATGGTATTCCAGAACTACGCTCTGTATCCGCACATGACCGTATTTGACAACATGGCATTCGGTCTGAAGCTGCGTAAGGTTCCGAAGGATGAGATCGCACGTAAGGTGGAAGAAGCTGCAAAGATCCTGGATCTGAGCCACCTGCTGGATCGTAAGCCGAAGGCTATGTCCGGTGGTCAGAGACAGCGTGTTGCGCTGGGCCGTGCAATCGTTCGTAATCCGCAGGTATTCCTGCTTGACGAGCCGCTGTCCAACCTGGACGCAAAGCTCCGTGCGCAGATGAGAACCGAGATCTCCAAGCTCCACAAGAAGCTGGGTACGACATTCATCTACGTAACTCACGACCAGACCGAGGCTATGACCATGGGTGACCGTATCGTTGTTATGAGAGACGGTATCATCCAGCAGGTAGATACCCCGCAGGCTCTGTACGAGAAGCCGGGCAACAAGTTCGTTGCAGGATTCCTGGGTTCTCCGCAGATGAACTTCATCGACGCTGTTCTGAAGAAGTCCGACAACTACTATGTAGAATTCGGCGCAGAAGCTACCAAGACCGGCAAGGCTGTTAAGTATCAGGTTGAAATTCCGGCTGCAAAGGTAACACCGGAGCTGGCTGAATTCGTAGACAAGGAAGTAATTCTGGGTATTCGTCCGGAGTCCCTCCACGACGACGAGATGTTCCTGTCCAACGCAAAGACTGGTATCATCAACTGCACCGTAGAGATCACCGAAATGATGGGTGCTGAAACCTTCCTGTACCTGGACTGCGCTGGCATTCCGCTGACTGCACGTGTTGATCCTCGTTCTACTGCTCGTCCGCAGGATGAGATTCAGGTTGCTCTGGATGCGAACAAGATCCACCTGTTCCGCAAGGATACCGAGAACAACGAGACCATCATTAACTGATTGTTGTAAGCTGAAACGTATCCCATTTTTCTGAAAAACGATCGCCCACTGTCTGCGGACAGCGGGCGATTTTTGTTTTCCTCCGAAACCGGACAAAAAAATGGACCTGCCCGGGGAAGGACAGGTCACGTACAGAAAAAGATTCAAGGAAAATTGCTGCCGGAAAACAGCACTTTTGATTTTCGCTTGAAATGGGAAAGGGGGATCTTTGCGATCCATGTGCTTAGTATATCAGACAAACCTGAAAATAACCTGAAAATCTGATGGGATTTTCAAATTTTTATTTCGTGGCGGTTTCCAGCGCCAGACGCATCATGTCGGTGAACGCTGTCTGCCGTTCCTCCGGCGAGGTGGACTCGCCACGGAGGGGACAGTCGGAGATGGTGGTGATGCACAGCGCCTCTCTTCCGGCTGCGGCTGCGTTCAGATACAGGGCAGCTGCCTCCATCTCGGTGGCGAGTACGCCCATCTTTGCCCACTGCGGCAGCGGACTCGGCTCACGGTAAAAGACATCGGTGGAAAACAGATTGCCCACGTGTACCGGCAGTTCCAGCTGGCGGGCGGTCTGTACCGCAGTTTCCAGCAGGGCATAGGAGGCGATGGGGGCAAAGGTGCCGGAAAGCCCGTACTGTGCGGCGTAGTTGGAATCGGTGCACGCTGCCTGTCCGAGGACGATGTCACGCAGCCGGACGTGGTCGGCAACGGCGCCGGCAGTTCCGATGCGCAGGATGCGCTCTACCTGATACTCGTGGTAGAGCTCGTAGGAATAGATGCCCATGGAGGGCATGCCCATGCCGCTGCCCTGCACCGAGATGCGGACACCGTGGTATGTGCCGGTGTAGCCGTACATGCCACGGACTTCGTTGTAGCAGACGGCGTTCTCCAGAAAGTGTTCTGCGATGAATTTGGCACGGAGGGGGTCGCCGGGCATGAGAACCGTTTTGGCGATGTCGCCCGGTGCGGCGGTGTTGTGTGGGGTTGCCATAGAAAAGACTCCTTTCTCAAGAAAAATGGGGTTGATACGTTTTCCACAAGTTGTCCAAGGTCTGTGGAAACACCGATTATCTTCTCTTCCGGTGCAGCAGTTCCTGAAGCGTCAGGGTGATGGCGCTAAAGTTATACACAATGACAAAGAGGAAGCCAATGGTCAGCCACAGACCCCACAGCGGCGGTGTCTCCACAACGATCATGCTCAGCAGAATGAGAATCGCCATGTTGCTGAGGAATTTTGCGTGGTTGACGGGGAAGGGCACATAGCGCCGTGCGTCCACGATGCGGATGCAGTAGCAGGCGAGGTAGCTGACCAGCGTTGCAATGGCTGCGCCCATGATGCCCCAGATGCGGATGAGGAAGATGTTCAGCACGATGTTCACAATGGCAGCCACCAGATTGGTCCACAGGGAGTGGGTCGTGTGCTGGGTTGCGGTGTACACGCTGCTGAGGAACTGGTTGAAGCACATGATGAGCACCGCCAGCACCAGAACCGGTGTGTACTGGTATGCGGTGGCGTACTCCGGATAGGTGCTGGAGTCGATTAGAATGTTGGAGAGAACCCGCAGGAAAACAATGAGGAATGCGCTGGCGATGAACATAAAAGACTGGTAGGCGTCGTAGACACGGTGGTAGAACCGGCTGCGGTCCTGCGAGTCGTTCTCCTCGATGGCGGACATGTTCCACGCCTGAAAGAAGATGGTGGAAATGGTGGAAACCAGATTCGGGATCTTGGCAGAGATGCCGTAGATGCCGGCAGCGGTCTCGCCCACCTGACCGCTTGGACCGGGCATGTACCGCAGGAACAGACGGTCGGAGAAGCTGGTCACCATCCAGAGCAGTGCCGACGGGATGAGGGGAATGGAGAACCGCAGCATCATGCGCATGATCTTCTTGTCCAGATAGCGCAGGTTGAAGAAACGGTGCAGTCCGGCGGTCACCCACAGGAAGATGCCGGAGAGGAAATCCGAGAGCAGCACCGAGAGCAGAAAGCCCGTGACGCCCAGATGGAGTCCGGCGATGAAGATCACGTTGAAGATGAACAGCGTCAGCGTGGTGATGATGCCGTCAATGGTGTACAATCGCACCAGCCCCCGTGCCACCACGAATTGCGAGGCGACTTGCCGGAAGCCCGACGTGACGCAGTAGATCATCAGCAGGACGACATAGCCCTCCGTATAGGGCAGGAGCGTCAGGAATGGAGAAAGCAGAATGAGCAGCCCGATGCCGGCGAGCTCTACCACGCAGGCGGAGGTGAAAACCCTTCGGTTGTCGAAATTCCGGTCGATGCCATAGCGGATGATGGCGTCTGCGATGCAGAAGGTGATGACCGGATAGAGGAAATTTGCAGTCAGTTCCAGCAGTTCCTTGGTGCTGTTGTCTCCCGGATTCAGGTTTCCGGTGTAGAGCCGGGTGAGCAGCAGCAGCAGAATCTTGGAGCCGAACGAGCCGATCGCAAAAATCAGCGTGTTCGATGCGAGTTTTTTGTATTTGTTCATGAAAGCCACCTTTTTCGATTCGGCAATGGTGCCGGTTCAGTTTGCGGATGTGCCGGGGGAAAGCACCCCGGCAGCACAAGCCAACACCTATTATTATAGCATAAATTTTGGGGAAATGGAACAGTTTTTTTGAAAAGATAGAATTCTGACAGAATATGGTGAAAATGACGAAAAAGCTATCTTTGATTTGTGCAATCCTCCAAACTTGAAAATTTTTCCGCCGGCGTGCAACAATTCCCCTGCCTCGATTGTATCCCATATGAAGGGATTTTTCAAGACATCTGCAAAGCGTTTCGGAAATGGCGCACGCAGAGAAAGAACACTTGTTTCATTCCCTGACGATGACCGCACCGCTGTCACCGTGGCATTCGCATAAGGGACGGCAGAAAATCGCACTGCCGGCGGATGCCGCTTCTGCACAAAGGGCTGTGCCCCCTGCGTAGGCATAGTGCAGAACCGACCGCTTCGGTCACTTGTCAGGTGGAATAGAAAAAATTTCCAATTTCCTCCATTCCTTGTTGTGCCTGCTTCGAAGTCGTTCGAACGGCACAACGCCGCCAAATTCAGCATGATGAGAAATGTGCACATTTCTCGAAAATACATGCTTTTGATATATTTATTTCATAAAAATGCGGTATACTTGTAACCGGAGCTCCAGGGGGTGCCGGAGGTGCGCTGCGGAGTATCAGACACGCTTGCAGAAGTGCGCTTCTGGAGCAATGGGAGGGGTTTCATGCCGCAGGAGGATACAGCATTTGCGCAGTTCTACGCGCGGCATGTTGACACGGTATACCGGGTCTGCTACATACGCATGAAAAATCAGGCAGACGCAGAGGATCTGACACAGGAAACATTCCTCCGTGCCATGAAAGAGCCGCAGCTTTGGGAAGATGATGCCCATGGGCGCGCGTGGCTCATTGTCACAGCCTCCAACCTCTGTAAAAATGCACTGCGCCACTGGTTTCGTGCCAGCCGGCAGGAGGTGGAGGACTGGGATCAGGCAATGGGCTGCGTACAGGCGCCGCCGGATGCGCAGGAGTCGGAGGTGCTCTCCGCCGTGATGAAACTGCCGGATCAGTATAAAACTGTGATCTATTTATTTTACTACGAGGGATATTCCAGCACGGAAATTGCACAGATGCTGGGAAAGAAAGAATCTACCGTTCGTTCTCTGCTGCACCGCGGCAGAAAACAGCTGTCGCAAACATTGGGAGGTGAGCCGGATGCGGAATCAGGAAGAAGATCGTCGTAGGATTCAGCAGGCACTCCAGCATCTGTCGCCGGATGAGGCGGCAAAGGACCGGATGTATGCGCAGATTTTAAAGCATGCCGCAGATGCGGAGCGCAAAGAGGCTCGCCGTCCGTGGTATCGGCGCTGGCAGACTGCTTCCGCCGGAATTTGTACCGTGGCGCTGGCGTGTGCTGTGGTGATGATGGCGGCGGTGCATAGCCGGATGCCGCAGAACGGCACCGACCAGCTGGTCGTACTCCAGCCCACCACGGAAACTGCTGTGGTGACTGCGCTGCCGGAGCAGCCGCCGGAAACCCAGACGCAGCCGCTCATCACAACAACTTCTGCCAATACGGCGGAAAAACCGCAGGAGTCCCGTGCATCGCAACCGGCGGAACGCCAGACGGCGGAAACCGCCTGTGCTGCCGTGACAGATGCGGCGGAGGATGCCGTGCAGACGGAACCGGTGACAACGGCGGTACAGACCGAAACGGCACAGACCACGGTGAAAAAGACGACTGCCGCTGAAACGCAGACCAAGCCGGTACGTACCACTACCGCTGTGACACAGGCGACCACCGCACAGACGCAGCCGACAGAACCGGCGCAGACAACGGTGACCACCAAGTCCAGCCAGAGCAACATCTCCATTCGGCAAAACATCTATTTGTACCATATTCTGGTGTGGCAGGGCATCTCCTACGATACCCAGTATACCGAGATCTCCAACCGAGAGCTGGATGAGTACTTGGGAAACGGCATCACCAACGGAGAAGATGTGGATGACACTTATGTGGTGCTGATCTATTCCGTCAAGGGTGCGGATGGCGCACAGCAGCTTGCCATTCAGTATGCCGGAACGAATCAGTACTATTTGTTTACTGCTGTCTGAGTACAGGGAAAAATGAAAAAATGATATCTCGTATCGGTGTCGCAATCTGCCGCGGCACCGATTTTTTTCGGGAAAAATGCTGAAAATGCGGGAAACGCTTGACAGCACCATATCCCTCTGCTATAATAAAGTATATGTTTTCTGGAAACGATGCCGGTAATTTCGCCGGTGTTTCCTGATTTTTAGAAAGTGAGAAAAGGCTGCTGGGGAACATGCAGAGATATGATTCTGCGGCAGCGCTGTAAAATAGAATTGGAATGAAAAATCGCAGAGATCAATATAAACGAATCTTTTCGTTTTCTGCCGCTGTGATTCTGGTGGGGCTTTATACACTGGGATTTGTGTGGGTATGGTATCAGAGCTATAGCGATGCCATCCTGCTGCCGTTTTATCGGCGCGGCAACTGGGTGATGATTTTAATTTATATCGTCATGGTGATGCTGTTCAGCAAGGCGTTCGGCGGGCTGAAGGCAGGCTATCTGAAGCGGACGGATATGTTCTATTCCCAGACGCTCTCCATTCTGTGCGTCAATGTGCTGACGTACTTCCAGATCAGCGTGGTCAACCGTGACTTTTCCGCCACGCTCCCCATGGTGATCCTCACGGGGTACGACCTGCTGGTGCTGGTGCTGTGGGTGGTGCTGGTGAACCGGCTGTACTTCCGCATCTATCCGCCGCGCCATCTGGTCGTCATCTACGGCGACAAGAACGCCGCCGAGCTGGTGCTGAAAATGAGCCGCCGTGTGGACAAGTATATGATCTGTGAGTCCGTGAGCATTGCGGAATCCACCGAGGAGATCTGTGCGGCGATCGGACGGTATGAAGGCGTGATCCTGTGCGAGATCCCCGGACAGCGGCGCAACGACTTGCTCAAGTACTGCTTCGCCCGAAACATCCGCACCTATATCGCCCCGAAGATCTCCGACATCATCCTGCGCGGAGCGGAGGAGATCCGGCTGTTCGATACGCCGCTGCTGCTGTGCCGGAACTACGGTCTGTCGATGGAACAGCGGCTGGTCAAGCGTGCGTTCGACTTGACATTTGCTGTGGTATTTACCGTACTGCTCTCTCCGGTCATGCTGGTCTGTGCCCTTGCCATCAAGCTGAACGACGGCGGGCCGGTGCTGTTCAGGCAGAAGCGTCTGACGCTGGGGGGCAAAGAGTTCTATGTCTATAAGTTCCGCAGTATGGTGGTGGATGCAGAGAAGCACGGGCCGCAGCTGGCACGGGAGGATGACGACCGCATCACCCGCGTG
>NZ_FR898036.1:8014-33142 GCF_000437175.1 Ruminococcus sp. CAG:330
GGTGCCGGCTGGACGAACTGCCCCAGCTGTTCAACATCTTCCGCGGGGAGATGTCCGTGGTCGGGCCGCGTCCGGAGCGTCCGGAGCTGGCGCAGCAATATGAGAAGACTATGCCGGAGTTCGAGTTCCGGCTTCATGTCAAAGCCGGTCTGACCGGCTATGCACAGGTCATCGGAAAATATGACACCCAGCCCTATGACAAGCTGAAGATGGACCTGATGTATATTGAAAACTATTCGATCTTTTTAGATCTGCGCATTGTCCTGATGACCCTGAAAACGGCGCTGTTCCCCGGCGAGACCAACGAGGAGGAACAGTCCCACGATGCGCAGGAGATGATGGTGCAGGAATCAATGGAGTCCGCACAAAATGATAAGAGCAAAGGAGATACCCCATGAAAGTAACTGCTGTGATTATGGCTGGCGGGCGTGGCGAACGCTTCTGGCCGAAGAGCCGTGTCAACTATCCGAAGCAATTCCTCTCGCTCACCAGCGACGGGGACACAATGATTCAAAAGACGGTGAAGCGTCTGCTGCCGCTGGTTTCCATGGAGGACATTTTCGTGGTCACCAACGTGAAGTATGCCGCACTGGTGCAGGAACAGCTGCCGGAACTGCCGGCGGAGAACATCCTGCTGGAACCGTGCTCCCGCAATACAGCGCCGTGCATCGGACTTGCAGCGGCAGTCATCCGCAAGAAGTACGGCGATGCCATGATGCTGGTGCTGCCCTCAGACCACCTCATCCGCTATGAGGAGATGTACGTGGACGTGCTCCGTCAGGCAGTCGCCGTGGCAGAGCGGGACGAGAATCTGGTGACCATCGGCATCACCCCCTCCTATCCGGAGACCGGCTACGGCTATATCAAGTTTGAGCGGGATGCCGATCTGGGCATGACCGGCGTCTACCGTGTGGAGTGCTTCAAGGAAAAACCCGATCTGGACACCGCCAAGCAGTATCTGGCATCCCACCGCTACCTGTGGAACAGCGGCATGTTCGTGTGGAAGACCTCTTCCATTCTCGCCAACATCGAGAAGCTCATGCCGGACATCTACGAGGGACTGGTGCGCATCGAGGCTGCGGTGGGCACGCCGGACTATGAGAGCGTGCTGGAAACCGAGTATCAGGCATTCCGCAGCGAGTCCATCGACTTCGGCGTCATGGAAAAGGCGGAGAACATCTACACCCTGCCGGCAAGCTTCGGCTGGGACGATGTGGGAAACTGGCTGGCAGTGGAGCGCATCAACCCCACCAATGAATACGGCAACTATATCGAAGGCGATGTCATCACCATCGGCACGAAGGCGAGCACCATCTGCGGCGGCAAGCGGCTCATTGCGGCAGTCGGCGTGGAGGATCTGATCGTGGTGGATACGGACGATGCCGTTCTGATCTGCGCCAAGGACAGCACACAGGATGTGAAAAAGGTCATCGAGAATCTGAAGATCTGCAACCGTGCGCAGCTGGTATAACCGGCGGGCGCAGGGCGTGAAGGGACGAAAAAGGGCTTTTTCCCTTTGAAAATAGAAAGGAATACGATTATGGCAAAACATGCATTGATCACAGGTATTACAGGACAGGACGGCTCCTATCTGGCAGAACTGCTGCTGGAAAAGGGCTACGAAGTGTACGGCATCATGCGCCGCAAGAGCGTGGTAGACTACGGCAACGTAGACCACATCAAGGAAAAGATCCACTTCATCTATGCGGACATGACCGACGTCATCTCCCTGATCTCCGCAATGCGGATCTCTCAGGCAGATGAGGTGTACAATCTGGCAGCGCAGTCCTTTGTGGCAACCAGCTGGGAGCAGCCGCTGGCAACCGCAGAGATCGATGCGCTGGGCGTTACCAACATGCTGGAAGCCATCCGTGCCGTAAAGCCGGAATGCCGGTTCTATCAGGCATCCACCTCCGAGATGTTCGGTCTGGTGCAGGAGATGCCGCAGACCGAAAAGACCCCGTTCTATCCCAGAAGCCCGTACGGCGTTGCCAAGCTGTACGGCCACTGGATCACCAAGAACTATCGGGAGAGCTATGGTTTGTTCGCATGCTCCGGCATCCTGTTCAACCACGAGTCCGAGCGCCGTGGTCTGGAATTCGTCACCAGAAAGATCACCAATGCCGTTGCACGCATCAAGCTGGGCGTGCAGGATTATGTGGAACTGGGCAACATGGATTCCAAGCGTGACTGGGGTCACTCCAAGGACTATGTCCGTGCAATGTGGCTCATGCTCCAGCAGGACAAGCCGGACGACTATGTCATCGCCACCAATGAGACCCGTACGGTACGGGAATTTGTGGAAACGGCGTTCTCCCACGTGGGCATCTCCATCGAGTGGCAGGGCAGCGGTGTGGACGAAGTCGGAATCGACAAGGCAACCGGCAAGGTCATCGTCAAGGTCAACAAGAAGTTCTTCCGTCCGGCAGAGGTCGATGTGCTTCTGGGCAATCCGGCAAAGGCAGAGTCTGTTCTGGGCTGGAAGCGTGAGATTCCGTTCTCCGATCTGGTCGCAAGAATGGTAAAGAACGATCTGGCTCTAGTAGAGCACGAGCTGAAGTGCCAGAATATATAACAAACTGTAGATGAAAATTCTGGAGCCTGTTTCGTATCTGGGCAAATTGCTGGTATGAAACAGGCTCTTGAAGCCTATTCAGAATCTGATCTCTATGGGAGAGGAGCGAAACGAAATTTGCGTATTGCATTTGATGTGCTGCCGCTGATCGGCTGCCGGATGACCGGCATCGGGTACTGTGAGGCAGGACAAATTCAGGCGTTGGCACAGCTGCATCCGGAGGACGAATTCCTGCTGCAATTCTTCTCCCGCAAGGATGAACACATCAAGATCGAACGGCTTGCCCCGTATCTGCGGGACAACATGAAGCCCCACTGGGCAAAGGCATCGGGCTAT
Source organism: Ruminococcus sp. CAG:330 (assembly GCF_000437175.1). NCBI lineage: Bacteria > Bacillati > Bacillota > Clostridia > Eubacteriales > Oscillospiraceae > Ruminococcus > Ruminococcus sp. CAG:330. The sequence goes on from NZ_FR898036.1 coordinate 10,926, forward strand.
GTCTATCGGCTGGTGTCCAACTTCCTGCCCGTGTCCTACCGGCATTTTTTCGGGGACAGGGCGCAGGTCACCCACTTTTTCAACTACATCGTTCCGCCGAATGTGGCGGGAAAGAAGATCGTCACCGTGCACGACATGGTGTACAAGACATTTCCCGAGACGGTGCGGGGCAGAACCAAATATATGCTGGAAACCGGCCTGAAAAAGTCCATGAAGCGGGCAGACCGCATTGTGACGGACTCCGAGTTCTCCAAGCAGGAGATCATCCGCTATTTTCCCCAGTTTGCCGACAAGATTCGGGTGGTGTACTGTGGTGTCGATCAGGAGCGCTTCCATCCGGTGACGGATGCGGCGGCAATTGCCGCCGTCAAGGAGAAGTTCTCCATCGGCGGGGACTATTTCCTGTATCTGGGAACGCTGGAGCCGCGAAAGAATCTGGAACGGCTCATGGAGGCATATGCCCAGTTCGCCAACGGCAAGCACAATCCCCCCAGGCTGGTGCTCGCCGGCGGAAAGGGCTGGCTGGACAGCGGCATCTATGAAACCGTGCACCAGCTGCATCTGGAAAAAGAGGTGCTCTTTACGGAGTACGTGCCGGATGCGGACATCTGCGCCCTGATGTGCGGAGCGCTGGCGTTTGTGTTCCCGTCCATTTACGAGGGCTTCGGCATGCCGCCGCTGGAGGCAATGGCGTGCGGTGTGCCCGTGCTCACAACCCATGCGGCATCCCTGCCGGAGGTCGTGGGGGAGGATGCCGTGGTGGTCGACCCCTATCAGGTGGACGCCATCGCCGGCGGACTGGAGCGGCTCTATACCGATACGGCGCTGCGGGAGAAGCTGAAAAAGGCGGGCCCGCTGCGTGCGGCGAAATTCACGTGGGAGGCTTCGGCAAAGCAGCTCTATGCGGTGTATCAGGAGGTCTGCGGTGAGTGAGCAGGAACAGAAAAAACTGCGCATTTTGCAGGTAAATAAGGCATATTTCCCCCACATCGGCGGCATCGAAAGTCTGGTGCGCACGTTCTCCCGGGAACTGAACAGGCGTGCAGAAGTACAGGTGCTGGTGTGTCAGGAAAAGGGCAAGGGCGAGGACCGCACAGTGGAGGGTGTGCTGGTGCACTACGCCAGCAGTCTGGGCACGTATTTTTCCTGTCCGGTGTCCTTCTCCTTTTTCCGGAAGTTCCGGCAGATGGCGAAACAGGCGGATGTGGTCGAGATTCACATGCCCTTTCCCCTGGCGGATGCGGCGTGTCTGCTGTCGGGATACCGTGGGGCGGTGGTGGTCGCATGGCACAGCGATGTGGTGCGCCAGAAAAAACTCATGCGGCTGTACCGTCCGCTGCTGCTGCGCTTTCTGCGCCGTGTGGACTGCATCATTGTGGCAACGGAGGGGCACATCACCAGTTCCCCGATTCTGACGCAGTTTCGGGAGAAGTGCCGTGTCATTCCCTACGGCATTGACGTGGCAGCCTACCGGAGCATTGAGCGGAAGCCCATCCTGCGGCAGATACAGCGGAATCCGGAGACGGTGCGAGTCCTGTTTGTGGGGCGGTTTGTGTACTATAAGGGCATCGAGGTGCTGCTGCACGCTTTCGCCCAGGTGCATGGCTGCGAGCTGTTTCTGGTGGGACACGGAACGCCGGAGATGGAGGAGAAACTTCACAGGATGGCGGAAATGGCGCAGATGGAGACACGTGTGCATTTCTTAGGCAATCTGTCTGAGGAAGATTTGCGTGCGGCATTTGCGGACTGCGATATCTTTGTGCTGCCCTCCGTGGCGAACAGCGAGGCGTTTGGCATCGTGCAGCAGGAGGCGATGGTGTACGGCAAGCCCGTCATCAATACGAGTCTGCCCACCGGCGTGCCCCATGTCAGTCTGGACGGCGTGACGGGAATCACCGTGCCGCCGGAGGATGTGCCGGCGCTGGCGCAGGCGATCCAGAAGCTGGCGGATGACAAGGCGCTGCGGGAGCAGTACGGCAGGGCAGCGGCAAAACGGGTGGAAGAAGAATATGAAGAGGCAGACGTGGTGGAAAAGGTCTATGCCACGCTGGCGGAATTTGCAGAAAGGCGGCGATTGTCATGAAGGCGCTGATTATCGGCGGCGGCGGATTTGTGGGGAGCTATTTGGCACGGCAGCTGGTGCAGGGATGTCACTGGGACACCACCGTGACCAAGCTGCCCCAGGAGGATGTTTCCGTGGAGGGCTGCGAGGCGTATAATCTGGACATTCTGGATCGGGATGCGGTGGAGGCGCTGCTGGTGCGGCTGCGTCCGGACGTGATTTTCCATCTGGCAGCCCAGAGCTCTGTGGCGTTCTCCTGGAAAAATCCCCAGAAAACCGTGGAGATCAACCTCTGCGGCAGTCTGAATGTGCTGGATGCCGTCCGTGCCATCGAGGACTATGCGCCCCGCATTCTGCTCATCGGTTCGGGGGAGGAGTACGGAATGCTCCCGCCGGAAACGGAGCTGGTCGGTGAGGATACGCCGGTGCATCCGGGCAACCCCTACGCCGTGACCAAAGCAGCGCAGAACTGGTTCGGGTCGCTGTACGCCAGGGCATACGGCATGGAGATCGTCATGATTCGGGCGTTCAACCACGTCGGCCCCAATCAGACGCCCCAGTTCGTGGTGTCCGACTTCTGCAAACAGGCGGCGGAGATTTCGCTGGGACTGCGGGAACCGGTGATGCACGTGGGCAATCTGTCCGCCAAGCGGGATTTCACTGATGTGCGGGATGTGGTGCGTGCCTATGCGCTGCTGGCGCAGCACGGTCGTGCCGGAGAAACCTATAATGTGGGCAGCGGAACCGCTGTTGCCATTCAGGAGATCCTGACGCAGATCATTGCCCAGAGCGGCGCAGAGATCCAGGTGGAGATCGACCCCGCCAAGCTGCGCCCCGTGGAAATTCCTGTCATTCGGGCGGATATTTCCAAGCTTCAGCAGGACACCGGCTGGACACCGGAGATTCCGCTGGAACAGACCATTGCGGAAACGCTGGACGTGTGGAAACAGCAGCTGCAAAAGTAACGGAGAGGGAGGCATACCAAATGGAAACATTGGAAGAGGCACTGGAACAGGCAAAGAAAGAGTTGGAAGAGGAAGGTACCTACCGTATGCCGACGACTGCATATCCGGAGGAAGAGTGGGAGGAGCAGAAGGTCAAGGGCTGGCCCCGCCCGCTGCACATCTTCGGCGTGCGGCAGAATCAGGTGAACATGGGAACCGGCGCACGTCTGCGGGCGCTGGAGATCCAGAACCGTGCACTGGAAATTCGCATGGAACGGCTGGAAGATTACATCAAGATTCTGGTAGAGCGGGAGCAGACCATGATGGGACGTGTGGCTGCGGAGCTGAACGCCATGGAGTCCGATCTGGAATCTATGCGTGCTGAGGTCAATGCCCAGTCGGCAAAGGTGCGCAAGTCCCTTGGCTCCGATCTCACTGCCATGCGGACGGACATCGACCGCCTGCGCCTTTCCACGCAGCTCAACTCCAACGCCATTGACCGCATTCTGAAAGGCCCGCTTTCCCGTCCGGAAACGCCGTCCGGTGATGCGGAATCGGTGGATATGTTGGAAAAACCAGAAAATCCAGATGTGAAAAAAGCATAAAGTTTGTGAAAATATAGCAACGAATTTCAAGAGAAATGTACACAGGTATGCCGGCATCTTCGTGAGAGGATGCTGGCATATTTTTTTGCATGTTTTCTCGTGCGGATTGGCGAAAAAATCGTTTGAAATTTACAGATGCGATTGAAAGCGCAGAAAAATCTGTTGAAACTTGTATAATTTTCACAAAATTACAGGAAAATTTTTTGGGCGCAAACCTCTTGATTTTCGAGCAACAATATGATATAATAGCCATATCAAACAAAATAGACAATTGCAACATAAATTTTCCAGATGTAAAATGTGAAAAGTCTGTTTTGAACTGAGGAATATGGAAAGAATTTCGAGGATAAAATGAGGTGACAAGGATGAAAACGATGAGAAAAAGAATTGCCGGCGCTGCCGTGGCAGCGGTAATGGCGGTAACGAGTACGATGACGGGTTTGTCCGGGCTGACGGCCGGTGCAGCGAATGCGGTCACCAGCTGGGGCGGCGGTGTGCAGTCTGACGACGTGACGCTTCTGGTCGGCGAGAAGAGCGCACTCCGTGGGGCAACGGTGGCGGAAACCCTTGCCAATGCCAACAAGACCTACGTCCTCGGCATTGCCTCACAGTTCTGCATATTTCTGGAAGACGATTTCAAATCCCATGATTCCGATGCAGAGGGACGTATTGCCGTAGGTGGCGGCGCCAATCTGTCGCCGTACATCGGCTGGGATTATGAAGTGGGCAAAGGCGACTATAACACCGGCGAATCGCTGGAGAGCCTGCTGGGAGACAGCGGTTATGCCCATCTCATCATCAACAACGGACCGGTGCGCCAGCTGAACACCGACAACGGACAGATCTTCTGGATCGGCGACGGCGTGGACATGAACGATACCGATACGAACTACCGGAAATACGGCTTGTATCAGGATGCGAAAGACCAGTTCTTCCAGTCGTCGGACTTCTCCGTGGCAGACCAGTTCGCACTGCTCCAGAAAAACAGCCAGAAGCTGAGCCGCCAGAAGGCGACAGGCACGTTCTCCGTCGGCGGCGATACTGCCACATTCACGTATACCGGCAGCGCATCCACGGCGGAAGAGGTGGTATTCACCCTGACACCGGAGGAGTGGGCACAGTATCAGGAGTGCATCTACGTCAAGTATGAGAACATTCCAGCGCTGAAAACGCCCCGCACCGTCGTCGCCAATGACGGCAGCCCTACCACTTGGAACAACTCCTACATCGTGGTCAATGTCGCCGGAAGCGGGGATTTGCACATCTCGGATATCAACCACGAAAACGGGCAGAAGTTCACATACATCAATGATGTTGCCGTGGGACGTACCGGTCCCTTGGATGATGACCAGAAAGATAACAACCATCCCGGCGTAACCAGCCTGCTGTATAACTTCTACGAGGCATCACGGGTCGTGCTGGCGAACAACTTCCAGGGAACGATTCTGGCACCGCTGGCGGATGTCACAGACGAGTGGACACTGGAGGGCAGAAGCGATTCCAACCACAGAGGACACCTCTCTGGTGCGCTCATCGCCAAAAGCTTTGACGGCGGTACAGAGTTTGGCTACCGTCCGTACACCGGCCCGTACAGTCTGCTTTCTGTAGATACCGGCTATACCGTGGATCTCCGGAAAGTGGATGCCAAGGGCAACCTGCTGTCCGGCGCAGCTCTCGTGCTGTATCAGAAGCAGGCGGACGGTCAGTGGGATGCTGTGGACGCCATGGTCACCGAGGATTTGCAGGCATCCTATAACGCACAGTTCGACATCGGCGAGGAAGATCCGGATGCGCCCGCCACGCTGAAACACGAGTACTACATCGCCGAGGAGGACGCACCGGACGGCTACCAGAAATCCGAGATGCGGTATTACATTGACTATGAGGAAACCTACGAGGAACAGGATGGTCTGATCGTTTCGACGGAAGTCCGTGTCACCATGTATCCGGCGACCACGGACCCCCGGAAGCCCCAGACCGGCGGTGTCACCTATGTGGTGAATACCGCATATACCATCGCTTCCGGCGAGATTCAGGAGAAGCAGTTCACCTGTGACGGCACGACCTACACCCTGACCAGGGACGGCGACAGCTGGAAATACGGGGGCGATGTCCTCTCGACAGAAAACCGGTTTGACGACACTACCATTCCCGGTATGCGCATCGACACCGAGAACATGCTGATCTATCCGCCGTTCAAGGCACCGTCGCAGCAGCCCGCCGTCGGACCGGCATCCCATGATACCGTTCCAACGATTGCGAACCAGCAGGGACTGACCATTCAGAAGAAGGACAACGAGGGCACTCTGCTGGATGGCGCAACCCTTTCGCTGAAAAAGGTTCAGGACGGCACGGAAACGGCAGTTGGCGGATTTGACGGAACACAGGCAAATCAGACGCTGAACATCGGTCTGAACGATTTGGCAGACATCCACGTTGCCGGCGCCAGCCAGAACCCCTACTATGTTCTGGAGGAGATCGCAGCACCCTCTGCGGAATACGAGCTGGCAAAGCCCATCTATTTCTATGTGACTGAGGAAAACGGCGTATATACCGTGCACACCACCGAGGCTGAGGTGAATGGAAAGCCGGACTGGAGCAAGGCGACTGCCAGCACAGATACCGTTGTCACCATGATCGACATTCGTATCACCGGCGCAAAGGTAACGCTGCAAAAGGTGGACAGCGAGAGCGGCGATGTGATCCCGGACGGCGGCGCAGAACTGGCGCTGTACCGTGCATCCGATGACGAAAAGGTCTGCGACTGGAACGGCGAGAAGCTGGTGGACGGCTATCTGGAGCCCGGCATGTACTACATCGTAGAAGCCAAAGCGCCGGCAGGCTATGAGGATACGCTGGTGGGACAGAAGATGTACTTTATTGTCAACAGCGACTATACCATCACCGTGGGCAGACCGTCCTATGTGGAGTCAACCAATCCGGAAAACAATGAGGAAATCTATTTCGGCGATGCGTACAAAAATATGCCCATTACCAAAATCGAAGTAGTTGTCAACGATATTCAGGGTGCTTCCCATGCGATTCAGTTTAAGCCCACTGGCGGTGATTCAGTAATGGAGAAGAGCATCGCCGAGGGAACGAATACCTTTACCGGAGATGGCATTGCATTCGGCGAGGGCGGCAGAATGAAAGTCACCTACTGGAACGCAACGATTCAGGCAATCCGGTATTATATGGACATCGAGGACACCGTATCGGCAAACCTGAAGGTAATTGACGGCGATACCATTCGTATTCAGGTGCCTAACGAAAAGGCAGAAACCACTACAACGACTACCACCACAACCACTACTACTACCACATCCACCACACCGACCACCACCAGCACAACAACTACATCCACGACACCAACGACCACCAGCACCACCACAACGACGACAACAACTACCACCACCACAACCACAACAACCACGGCTACCACTTCTGAAACAACCACGACCACAACCACAACTGCTACGACAGAGGCAACCACGGAAGGAACCACCACAGAATCTACCACCACGACAACAACAACCACCACCACGACTACTACCACTACGACTACTACCACCACGACCACAGCAACTTCGACAACAGCCACCACGGCAAGCTCTGCCGGTCCGACCACGGCTTCTACCGCAGAAACCACTGTGACCACTATCCAGAGCAGCGCCGGTCCGACAATGACCACGACTACAGAAACTACGACATCTGCCACCACGACGACCACAGAAGCGACCACCACCACAACAGAAACAACGACCGCAACGACCACGACAACCACAACTGCAACAACTACTACCACCACAACGACAAAGGCAACAACCACAGAAAAAACGACCACAACCACGACTACCACAGAAACAACCACCACCACAACGGCAAAGGCAACAACCACAGAAAAAACGACCACAACCACAACTACCACAGAAACAACCACTGCCACAACAACGAAGGCAACTACGACCACGACAACTACCAGCACTACTGCGCAAACTACGGCAAGCTCCGCTGGTCCGACCACACCGACCACCACCACAACGACTACAACCGCAACTACCGCAAAAACTACCACAACGACCACCGCTGCAACTACCTTTACCACCGCCGTGACCATCACCACGACTACTACGGCAGAGGAGACCACGACTACGAAACTTACCACGACTACCACGACCACCGCAGCTGCGACAACCACCACAACAACCGAGGAAACTACGACAACCACCGAAGAGACGACCACCACCGAGGAAGAAACCACTACGGAGGAAACGACGACCACAACCGTGACCACAACGACCACCATCGTGGTTTGCAAGCAGGATGCAGAGGGCAATCTGCTGGGCGGCGCTTCGCTTCAGCTGACCGCCGAGGATGGCACTGTAACAGCTGCCTGGATGTCGGAGAACGGCACGCCGTACCTGCTGCCGGAGCTGACACCGGACTGCATCTACCAGCTGTCCGAGCTGAAAGCCCCTGCTGATTTCGCACTGGCAGAGCCGATCTACTTCCGCCTGACCGGAGACGGCATGCTCCAGCTCCTGAACATCACAACGGAAGCGGATGGCACCCGGACGGTGACCGTCGTGGCAGAGCTCACGGACGGCAGAATCGTTATGGTTGACGCATATCTGGGCACGGGCACACTTGCCACGACCACAACCACCGAGGAAACCACCACGACCACCGTCGAGGAAACCACCACCACAACCATGCGCCGGACGGATTCTGGGAACGGGGAACAGACTCCCACCACCACAACCACGGCAGAAACCACGACCGAGGCGGTACAGACCACGACCACCACGGGAACGGCAGCTTCCACCACGGCAAAGCGTTCCGCCGCTGGCGGAGGAACGGCGGGAAGAACCACGACCACGAGAAGCAACGGCAGCTATTCGTCCGGTTCGTCCGGCGGTTCGTACTACCGCAGCACACCCGCAGTCAGCAACTCGCCCAAGACCGGCGACCGCAGACTGACCGTGCTGCTGTCCAGCAGTGCAGTGCTGCTTCTGCTTATGGCAGCAAGCCGGAAGCGCCGGTAACAGCGGGGCGCACGCTGAAAAAAGTGTGCCGTGAACAAACACCATAAAAATTCGGCCGCAGGAACGGAAAAATCGTTTCTGCGGCCGCTTTTGGCTGTAAGGGCTCTGTAGTATTTTCGGGCGGATTTTTCAGCGTTATGGGCAGAAATTCCACATTCCATTTTTGAAAATTTGGGTAAAGCGTCTGCAAAAATCTAAATTTGTAAATCTTTTGTAAGAATTATGCTTGACAAAACCGGCGAAATACGGTATAATAGGAACAAAGCAATTCCGCAAAACAAGACGTTTCGGAGGATAGAAACATGGGAATTTTTTCGAGAATCGGTGATCTCCTGAAGGCAAACATCAACGACCTGATTGATCGTGCAGAAGATCCGGAAAAGATGGTAAAGCAGATCATCTCCGACTTGCAGAAGGATGTCCAGCAGTCCACACAGGCGCTGGGCAAGGCAATGGCAAGTGAGCGGATCGCAAAGCGGCAGTACGAAAATGCAGTAAAGACTTCCGCAGATTGGGAAGCTAAAGCAAAGGCAGCACTGGCTGCCGGCGATGTAGATCTGGCAAAGAAAGCTCTCTCCCATAAGGTGAGCGCAGATGCCGAAGTGGAATCTTATCAGAAGATGTACGAGCAGATCGCTGCCCAGACCGCACAGATTCGGGAGCAGGTGGAAACCCTGAAAAGTAAGCTGGAGGAGGCAAAGAGCCGTCAGGCAATGCTGGTGGCACGCTCTCAGATGGCAAAGACGCAGAAGAATCTGGCACAGACTGTGGGCGGAATGGACAGCTCCAGCGCACTGGATAAGTTCGACCGGATGGAACAGAAGGTGACCCAGCAGGAGGCAGAGGCTGCGGCATTCAGCGAGATCGCAGGCAGCGATTCTGCGGATGCAAAGACCTTTGAACAGCTCCAGCATGATATGGATGTGGATACTGAGCTGCAGCGTCTGATGTCTGAGATGGGTCAGACGGAAGGGAGTGCGATGTAATCATGGCAAAGAAATCGAAGCGGTCATCGCTGCTCGGTCTGCTTTTGGCGGTGGTTACCATTGCGGTTGCCGTTGCCGGCATTGTCTACGCCATTTCCACACGCCGCCGGCATGTGGATGACGCAAAATGGAGCGATTATGACGAGTGCGGCATGATCTGAGCCGTGCAACAAACAAAATATAACGCAGAGCGGATGCAGCGGAGGGCTGCGTCCGCTTTTTGTCGGACAAAAAGTGCGGTTTTTTCCAGGGCTCTGCCAAAATCCATTGCCTTTTTCGAAAAACTATGGTATAATACAGATAAGTTTTTCGAGAACGCAGCCACGGCCGGAGAACGCCGTGCTGCGCTGGGACAAGTTGCTCTGGAAAGGAGAACGGAAGTATCATGAAGGGGAATAAAATCGTATTGGATTTGGAATTCACACCGCTGCGGGATCCGGATTTGCAGGCAGTCGCCGGCAATGAGATCATCGAGATCGGTGCTGTGAAGCTGGACGAGGAAAACCGGAAGCTGGACAGCTTTCAAACCTACGTCAAGCCGCAGTACAGCGATATTCCGTACCGCATCACGCAGATCACCGGCATCACCAAAAAAACAGTGGAAAAAGCACCGCAGTATGCCGAGGCGATGGAACAGTTTGCGGACTGGATCGGCAGCGATGTGCGCAGCCGGTTCTATACCTGGAGCACCAGCGATCAGAACGTGATCCTGCGGGAGGCAGATCTGAAGGAATTTCCGCTGCACGATATGTTCTATGCGCACTGGGTGGATTTGCAGCGAATCCACCAGCGGATGTACGGCTTCACCCGTCCCATGAACCTAACCAACGCCCTCGGTTCCATGCAGATCTACTTTGAGGGAACGGAGCACGGAGCACTGGCGGACGCACGGAATACAGCGGAGATCCTGTGCAACCTGAGCAGCATCCAGGGCGTGCATGAGCGCATCGAGAAATCCCACATTACATACAACAGCGCCTCCTCCCACGGCTTCACCATGGGAATGGTCATCCGAAAGAAGTAAGAGCTCATGTTCATAGGCGTCTATCTCCGTCTTTTCGGCAAATTTTGTTGCATACTGCGTGAAAAATTCTTGCCATACGAAAGTATGCCTGCAAATTTTTGCCTTGTCTGCAAAAAAATTTGCTCGAAAATCCGCATATATTTCCTATGCATACAAGCTCTGAAAGCATTTTCAGCTTGCCTCCCCGGAAAGGGGGACCAGACGAAATGTTTGGTGTCCCTGTTTTCATGAAAAAATATTTTTTGCCTGCGGGTTACGGGCGCTGTCCCAGACCGCCCTCCAGCGTAATGGTTTCACCCGTCATGAACTTGAAGTCCGGAGAAGCCAGCTGTACGCAAACTCTGCCGATCTCCAGTTCCGCATCGCCCAGATGACCAACCGGCGGCATCTTGACGTTCTTTTCAAAAGCGTCCGGATAGGCGTTCTTGAAGTTCTCCAGCTGAGAAGTCCACGCCAGCGGACAAACGATGTTGACATTGATGTTATCTCTGCCCCATTCCGTTGCAGCCACACGGGTCAGACCGCGAATGCCCTCCTTGGCAGCGGCGTAAGCGCACTGACCGAAGTTGCCGAACAGACCGGCACCGGAGGCAAAGTTGATGACAGAACCCTGTGTCTTTTTCAGATAGGGATAGCACGCCTTCATGTAGTGGAAGGTGGCATACAGACCAGAGTAGATCGCCAGATCAAACTGTTCTGTGGTGTGGTCTGCCAGTGTCACGCCGGAGGCAGATGCCTGTGCGTTGTTGATCAGCACGTGGATATCGCCGAAAGCGTCCACTGCTTCCTTGACGACATGTTCCACCACAGCGGCATTGTCTGCGCCGGCGTTGACATCTGCCTGCACCGGCAGAACCTGAATGCCGTACAGGCGTTCCAGCTCCTCCTTGGCATCGGTGAGCTTCTGGACATTGCGTCCGGTGATGACAAGGTTTGCACCCTCTTTGGCGTAGGCGGTGGCAATGCCGTAGCCGATGGAACCGCATCTGCCGTCACTGAGGACAGCTCTGCCGGCACCGGTGATGATGGCGGTCTTGTTGGTTAAGAATCCCATATGGACTTCCTTTCTATGTTGTGCTCCGGAGCGATTCGGCGCTGCCGGAAACGCCGGAGGCATGGGTTGGTTGTTTCGCTTTTATTATAGCATAAATGGGTGGGGTTTGCAAGGACGAGTTTTGATATGGCACGGAACTCACAATTTGAACTACGGCCGAATCTTTGACCTTGCGGCGAACCAGATGAGGCGGAGAATGTCCCGCAGAATCAGGAAGATAGCAATGGGGAAAACCGCAGCTGCCGAATCTCCCGTGCTGTGAATGGGGAGTATCATGGAGATGATAGCACCCAGTGCGCCTACCGCAAAGCATCCCACGAAAAGCCCGGCCACGGCGAGAATATAGCGGTTATAGCCGTAGACGATCTCCGAGGCGCTGAGTGCAATGCCGTAGAGCGAAATAAACGTGTAGATCAGACAGAACATGGCGCAGAAACCGGAGACGGCTGCCCCCAGCCCCTCGCCGGCAAGCTGTGCGGCGTAGAAAATGGCAACGCCCAGCGACGGCAGCAGTTTCAGCACATATCGCTTGAGATAGAATCCGCCGGTTAGTAAATCCCAGAGTTTATCGCCCAATGAAAATTCCTCCCTTTTGTGTCGTGTCAGTACTTTTTATATTATAGACGAAATAAGGGGAAAAGTCAACGGGGGTTGCAGAAAATGGGGAAGTGTCGGAGTCGCTCGGAGAGGATTTTCATGCAATTTTTTGCATGTTTTTGTTTGATATCTCGTTGAAAACGTTCCACTGGAACGTTTTCAAAATCACAGCACAGCAAACGGGACACAGGGCGGAGCGGTCTTGTTCGCTCCGCCCTCGAAAAGCTGTCGCTTTTCTCACCCACCTTCCCCGTGCGCCAAAAGCATGGCGCAGGGAGTTTCGCTGTCTGCGGACAGCGACTCAGAGGGCTACTCGCCTTCTAAGAGAGTCTATTTTGCATCTAGGTGTATGCAGATTGCGCTGTCAGATTTTTTGAGAGATGAAAGAAAAAGCGGAAGAAATCCTTTGTGGATTTCCGAGCACTTTCCTGAAATATCTCGGAAAAGATGCAAGCAAGGTGCATGCGAATAGATGCAAAACAGACTCTAAAACCTCGCCAGCTGTGCTCAGCTGGAGCAGCCTGACATAGCAACCATTCTCAAATCTTTCTGCGTTTCCACGATGTCAAACTACCGCAAAAAGGCCGAACTGTTTCCGCAGTTCGACCTTCTCTTGTTTGTATTCCGGAAGCTTATTCCCACTCGATCGTAGCCGGCGGCTTTGTGGTGATATCATACACCACTCGATTGATGTTCTTTACCTCGTTGACGATGCGTGCTGAGATGACTTCCAGCACCTCGTACGGAATCCGTGCGAAGTCGGCGGTCATGAAGTCGGTGGTGGTAACGCCACGCAGTGCCAGCGTATAGTCGTAGGTTCTGCCGTCGCCCATAACGCCAACGGAACGCATGTTGGTCAGAACGGCGAAGTACTGGTGGATGCTCCGGTCCAGTCCGGCCTTGGCGATCTCCTCCCGGAAGATCCAGTCCGCATCCTGCAGGATGGACAGCTTTTCGTCTGTGATCTCGCCGATGATGCGGATTGCCAGACCCGGTCCCGGGAACGGCTGACGCCATACCAGATTTTCCGGCAGTCCCAGTTCGATACCCAGCTGACGCACCTCGTCCTTGAACAGCAGGCGCAGGGGTTCGATGATTTCCTTGAAGTCCACATAGTCCGGCAGACCGCCCACGTTGTGGTGGGACTTGATGACAGCTGCATCGCCGGTGCCGCTTTCGATGACGTCCGGATAGATGGTGCCCTGTGCCAGAAAGTCTACGGTGCCCAGCTTCTTGGACTCCCGCTCAAAGGCACGGATGAACTCCTCGCCAATGGTCTTGCGCTTGGTCTCCGGATCAGAAACGCCGCTGAGCTTTTCCATAAAGGCAGCCTTGGCATTGACACGGATGAAGTTGATGTCCTTGTCGGCAAATGCAGCCTCGACCTCGTCGCCCTCGTTTTTCCGCAGGAATCCGTGGTCTACGAAGATACAGGTCAGCTTCTTGCCCACGGCACGGGAGAGCAGCGCGGCACAGACAGAGCTGTCCACACCGCCGGAGAGTGCCAGCAGGACTCTGCCGTCGCCGACCTTTTTCCGGATGTCTGCAATGGCAGTCTTGGCATAATTTCCCATAGTCCAGTCGCCGGTGCAGCCGCAGACCTTTTTCAGGAAGCCGTCCAGCATGGTCAGACCGTACTGGGTGTGGTTGACTTCCGGATGGAACTGTACGGCGTACAGCTTGCGCTCCGGACACTCCATGGCAGCAACGGGGCAGTTCTCGGTGTGCGCTGTAACGGTGAAGCCCTCCGGTGCCTGCGAGATGTAGTCGGTGTGGCTCATCCAGGAGATTGCCTGCGCCGGCAGCTCCTCGTTCTGGAACAGTGCGCTGGATTTGTCGTAGATGGTCTCGGTCTTGCCGTACTCCGATGTGGTGCAGGTGGTGACCGTTCCGCCGAGGGTGTGTGCCATCAGCTGACAGCCGTAGCAGATGCCGAGGATCGGGATGCCCATCTCAAAGATTTCCTTGGAAATGTGGGGGGATTTTTCGTCATAGACGCTGTTCGGACCGCCGGTGAAGATGATGCCCGCCGGTTTCCGTGCGGCGATTTCTTTCAGGGGTGTGGTATAGCGGATGACTTCGCAGTAGACACCGCATTCCCGCACACGCCGTGCGATAAGCTGATTGTACTGACCGCCGAAGTCCAATACCAGAACCAGTTGATTTTTCATAGATTTCGTATCCTTTCTGTGCAGGGTGCACGCTTTCTCTTATTATGCCATTTTTTTTCGAAAAAAGCAAGTACATTTTATGAATCCACGAAAAAAGCAGGGACTCACAGCCGCTGGACAGCCGTTTCCGCAATATATGTGGTTTTCAGCTGCTGTAAGCGTGCCATGTGGGGCTACCGGAGGTGGATCTCCTGCTGTTCCGGCGATGCCCACTGTTCTGCCAGCAGGATTTCGTCCGGACGCTCTGCTGAGAGAAAATAGTCGTACCGCAGGCAGCCGTCCTCCTGCCGGATGCGCTCCGGCAGACCGCTTTGCAGCACTGCCTGTAAAAACGCATCCCGCTGTCCGGCTTTTGCGGTGTAGGTCACTAAAAGTGTCAGCATGATGCATCCTCCTCCCGTTTGGAAAGTACGGACACAAAGCGGAAGTGCCTGTCCAGCAGTGCGCCCACGATGCCTATGCCTTTGCCCATGGTGAAGGCTGCCAGAATGGTGCCAATGCCCAGCCCCTCCAGATGTCCCAGACAGAAGAAGGTCAATGCAGCCGTAACAGCAAGACAGGCGACGTCGAAGCCGATCTTGATCTTGGGATAGCCCGCTTTTGTGATGTCGGCAAGCTCCCGCGGGAACAGGTCGGTGGGGATAATGGGGAGCTTGCAGCGGTTGGAGATGGCGATGCCGACGCAGATGAGCACGTAGCTGATGACGAAGTACAGGAAGCGGAAAGGCAGCGCCGTGGGGAGAACGGAGATCCACAGTTCGTGGACATCCAGCAGTTCGCCAAAGACGAAGCCCACCACAAAGCTGAACAGGTACGACGGCACGAATTTTTTTCGCATAATCATCAGACTGAGCACCAGCAGCCCCTGAAACAGATAGGTCCACGTGCCGAGAGAGATTTTGGGAAACACCTCGGAAAAGGCAAAGGGCACGCTGGAGATGGCGGAGATGCCGGCACCGGAGTAGAGCATGAGCACCACGCCGAAGCTATTGATGCAGACGGCGACGAGCAGCGCCAGTTCTCCCCGCATGGTGTGGAAAGCAGCGGATGGGCGGTCTTGGGGTTTGGACGGTTTCATATGACTTACCTCTTTATAGGATGGGATTTGATGTTCTGTCATTTCTAAAACGGTCACCAAAAGATATCGTGTCACGCAAAAATACGCTGAAAGAGAACCTTTCAACGTATGATGTCAATATGATGTCAGTGGAATGTCTGCATTACCGGTGCCGGTTTTTTCGCTTGCTCTGGCTGTAGATGCTTACCACAAGCCCCAGCGCCACATACATGCTCACAGTCGCTGTACCGCCGGCGCTGATAAAGGGGAGGGGAACACCGATGACCGGCGCAACCTTCAGCACCATGCCGATGTTCATGACACAGTGGATGAACAGCATGGCGAAAACGCCGGCGCACAGGAACAAGCCCAGCGAGTCCTTGGCACGGTAGCCGTCGTAGAGCACTTTCAGGCACAGAAACGCCAGCACCAGCACCACGGCAATAGCACCGACAAATCCCAACGCCTGTCCCACCTGTGCGAACATAAAGTCGTTGTGGATTTCCGGCACGGAAACATAGGCATCCTCGCCGGAGAACAGCCCGACGCCGAAAATCTTGCCGTTGGACAGCGCCTCCAGACCACGGTCCTGCTGGTACTCCAGATTTTCCGGATCCGTTCCGGGGTGGAGCAGGACGAGAATTCGCTGTTTGTGGGTGTCCCCGAGGATGAAGTTCCAGGCAGCGAAGAGCGCCGCCGGAATGGTGATGAGAAGCGCCAGCACATACTTCCATGAGATGTGTGCCGTGAAGAGCATGCCAAGAAAGATGACGGCAAAGACAATGGCAGTACCGTAGTCCCCCTGCAGGGCGATCAGTCCCGTGGGAATCATGCCGTGGACAATGAGCAGCAGCATGTGCAGGGGCTTGTTCATGTTCTCCTCATCTTTTGACAGATGGGTGGCAAAGGTAAGGATGAAGGCGAGCTTCAGCACCTCGGAGGGCTGGAACTGGAACGAGCCGATTTTCAGCCACGCCTGGTCGTCTGCGCCCTCACGCCGCTGTCCCAGCGCCGTAAAGCAAAGACAGGTCAGCACCAGCGCAATGGGCGCATAGATGAACCAGAGTTTGGCGATTTTGTGGTAGTCGATAAGGGAGAGCGCACCAACACAGACGATTCCCAGCAGACAGGAGAAGAGCTGTGTGCGGTAGTAGCTGGCGCCCACAGCATCGGAGATGCCGTTTTGCCAGATGGAGTAGAGCAGGAGAATGCTGCATCCGGAGCAGAGAATGGCGGCAAAGATCAGGGATTTGTCCAGCCGCCGCCAGTACTGGTGCAGCCAGCTCTCCGGCTTTTCCCGGCGGGAGGGCGTGTATTTTCGAATCATGGTATATCCTTTCATTGTGCCCAGTATTTTCGGTCCAGACTGCGGAACTGTGCGGCAGAGGCAATGTGCTTCTTTCCGATGACGTCGCACTGATCCAGATCGGCGATGGTGCGGGCAACCTTGAGAATCCGGTCATAGGCACGTGCGCTCAGCCCCAGCTTGTCGAAAACGGCGTGGAGCAGAGTCAGGGCATCGCTGTCCAGCGTGCAGTAATCCTGTAGCTTTCCGGCTGGAATCGCCGCATTGCAGAAGATATTGGTGCCGGCGAAGCGTCGGGTCTGGCGCTCCCGTGCCGCCTGTACCCGCTTTCGGATCTCCGCCGAGGACTCTGATTTTGCCCTTGCCGAGAGATCGTCGAAAGAGACCGGCTCCACCTCAATGTGCAGGTCGAACCGATCCAGCAGCGGGCCGGAGATGCGGTTGAGATACTGGCGCACCTGCCGGTCGCTGCACGTGCACTTGCGGTGCGGATGGCCGAAATAGCCGCAGGGACAGGGGTTCATGGCGCCCACCAGCATGAAAGAACAGGGGTAGGTGATGGTGCCGGCTGCACGGGTAATGGTCACACGGTGATCTTCCAGTGGCTGGCGCATAATTTCCAGTGTCCGATGGTCAAATTCTGCCAATTCATCCAGAAACAGCAGCCCGTTATGCGCCAGAGAGATCTCGCCGGGGTGTGGAACGCTGCCGCCGCCCACCAGTCCCACGCTGGAAATGGTGTGGTGCGGAGAGCGGAACGGCCGTGTGCGGATGAGGGGCTGCTTGGGGTCAAGCAGTCCGGCGATGGAGTAGATCTGTGTGGTCTCCATGGATTCCGCCCGTGTCATCTCCGGCAAAATCGAGGGGATGCGCTTGGCGAGCATGCTCTTTCCGCTGCCGGGACTGCCGATCATCAGGGCGTTGTGTCCGCCGGCTGCGGCGATCTCCAGCGCATAGCGTGCGTTCTGCTGCCCTTTCACGTCGGCAAAATCCAGCTGCTGGTCGGCAGAAACCGGAGATGTGTCGGTTTCCGGCTGCAGGGGAAGAGGTGCCTCCTGTTCCAGATGGGCGATCAGCTCTTCCACATTGCGGACGGCGTACACCGGAATTCCGGCGGCAGCAGCTTCCGCCGCATTTTCCGCCGGCACGTACAGCTCCTGCGCTCCGGTCTGCGCCGCCAGCAGCGCCATGGGCAGTACGCCGTTGACACTGCGCACCTGTCCGGAGAGGGAGACCTCGCCGAGGAATACCCGTCCGGCTGGCTGGGGAGAGAGCATCTGCATGCAGACCAGAATACCCAGCAGAATGGCGAGATCGTGCATGGTGCCGATCTTTTTCACGTCGGCAGGTGCGAGATTGACGGTGATGCGGCGGGGCGGCAGAAGCACGGACATGGCGGTCAGTGCAGCCCGAATGCGCTCTCGGCTCTCCCGCACGGACGCATCGGGCAGCCCCACGATTTCGAACTGGGGATTGCCGCGGCTGATGCTGACTTCCACGTCAACGGGAAAGGCGTTCAGCCCGAACAGCCCTAGACTTTTGATTTGGGTAAACATCGATTCACCTCACAGAAGGAATTGCACTTATAAGTATAGCATGGTTTGGGGGAAAAGTAAATAGGAAAACGGAAAAGTGCGCCCACCCGTCCGAGGACGAATGTGCGCACTGGTGATACTGGATTTATTTTGAAAGGAGTTGAAACAGCGGAGTTATGCCTCCACAAAGCGGGAAGCATCATCGCCCCGCTGAACCCGGATGCTGTTCGGAACGTAATAGCAGTTCTGGTCGCCATTTGTTGCAAACACGCCGACACCGTTCTTTTCCCAGAATCTGTAGTAAACGAGTGCGGCATAGTAACCCGCTACGTGCAAATTTTCCCGAACATCGTCCAACGATACTGCATCCTGCAAGCCATCCATATCCATCAGATTCAATTGCACCTGAGAATATGCATCAATGCAATCGAGGCTGCCGGCTGCTCTGTGCGAATAGTAGTTCATGATTTCGTAGGAGTCATCCACAAAATAACTGCCATTCAAATCGATATCGCCCAGACGGTATACCTCATTTTCGGCAATGCCCTTTGCGTCCTCTTCGTCGACTACGCCATCCCCATTGTAGTCTGCCAGCTTCAGCTGTTCTTCCGAGAGGTTGTTGTCACCGTGAATCAGGTGGCGGGAAACCAGTGCAGCATCATGTCCGGTGAGTACGCCGTCCATATCCACATCGCCCGGTGCAAAACTTTCCGCACCAGCGGAGAGGAACGGCAGAGAGCCCAGCGCCATGATAGATGCCGTCAAAAATGCGAGTGCCTTTTTCATAAAAATCATCCTTTCTTGTTTTAGTTCTTTCTTAAAAAGGTTGCATCGGATACAAGAATCTCATATCCTGTGTTCATTATAGCACATGGAAAATCCGTTGTCAATAGGGATTGCAAAAAAATGGGAGAAAATTTCGGAAAAATTTTTTGTGGAACTTCACAAAAAGCGTGCGCCCCATCCGAAGACAAGACGCACGCTGGTTATGTTGTGTTTTAAAAGGAATCGAAGAGAAGTTACTTGACGATTATTTCGAGATCGTTTTCGTAGGGATTGTCGAAGAAATAGCACTTCTGTCCGTTAACAACAGGAAATACCTCATCGGAACGACCAGCTGACCGCAACGAAAAAACGACAAGGCAATCAAAAGAATCGTCCAGGGTTACTTCTGTAGCGACTGTACACTTTCCAGCCATGTCGGCGAGATTCTTCTGCACATCAGTGAGCGCATCGGGAATGGGATTTTTTCCGCTAGCAATATACGAATACTCCTGGAATATGACCAGTGCGTCATCCATATCAGCATCGTTATCCATATCGACGTCGCCGAGTTCCCAAACCTCGTTCTCGTGGATTGCTTCTACGTCTGTCTGATCGACTACGCCATCCCCATTGTAGTCTGCCAGTTCCAGCTGCTTTCTGGAAAGACTGTTATCGCCACGTGCCAGATGGCGGGAAACCAAGGCGGTATCATGTCCGGTGAGCACGCCGTCCATATCCACATCGCCCGGTGCAAAACTTTCCGCACCAACGGAGAGGAACGGCAGAGAACCCAGTGCCATGACAGACGCCGTCAAAAATGCAAGTGCCTTTTTCATAAAAATCATCCTTTCTCAAAAAAGTCATTCTTTCTTTTTCTGAAGATCAAGAAAACTTTCTTTTCTCTTCGTTTTCATTATAGCATGAGATGCAGAATTTGTCAAGCGATTTTTTGGAAAAATTAGCAGAAACTTGACCTGCCATTCCATTTTCCTAAATATGGATGTTCTGAACTTAAAATCCTTTTCCGGGACCGTTTTGAATATAATCCGCCGGATCAAAGAAATAGCACGGCGCACCATTTTTTGTAATATAGAACACGCCTGAGCCATAGGCTGCTTGAGTGTTGCTCAAACAGCCGGCAGCATAGATACAGTAGTATTGCAGAATGGTCATGGCGTCATCCATGTCTGGTGCGCCGTCCTGCAAGCCAGTGATATCGGCGAGGTTTTTCTGCAACTTGGAAAACTTCGGGGTTGTGCTGCCGTCATGATACAGGAACGTAGCAGCATAGGAGACTTCCTGTAAGGTGTCGAAAGCGTCGTCGTCATTTATGTTGCCGTTCAGCTGCACATCTCCCAGCAGATACACCGCCTTCTGATGAATGAGGTCGGCGTCTGTCTGGTCAACTACGCCGTCCTGGTTGATGTCTGCCAGTTTCAGCTGCTTGTCCGTCAGGCGGTTGTCGCCCAACAGCACATAGCGGGAGACCAGCGCAGCGTCATGTCCTGTGATGACGGTGTCCCGATCTACGTCCCCCAGCGGGAACGGGTCAAACTCCGCTGCGCCGGCAGAAACGGGCAGGGAGGCGATAGCTAAAATAGAGGCAGTCAGGCATGCAAGTGATTTTTTCATAGCAATCCCTCCAATTATGAATTTTCGTGGTATATGGAATCGTGTTCGTCAAAATAATAGCACCGCTGTCCATCGGCGTTGCGGAAAACGTCGTATTCACCGGCGGGGATGTCGAAGTTGCGACCGGCTGCACGGTAGCAGCTGTATAGGAATATGTTCATGGCGGTGTCAAGGCTGGCATTCAGATAGGGAAAACCAGTCATGTCGGCGAGGTTGATTTGCAGCTTGGAGAGGTGACCGGAAACAACATATCCGTTCAGAATCGCTGCGGTTTTTGCGTGTTCCGCAAGAACCTCAAGTGTATCATCAGTGTCTGCGTCACCGTCCAGATCGGCATCTCCCAGCCGGTAGCCGTTTTCCAGTGCCTGCTGGTGAATGAGGTCGGCGTCTGTCTGGTCAACCACGCCGTCCCGATTGATGTCCGCCTGCTTCAGCTGCTTGTCCGTCAGACGGTTGTCGCCCCGCAGGATATAGCGGGAGACCATGGCAGCGTCGTGTCCTGTGATGACGGTGTCCCGATCTACGTCCCCCGGCGGGAACGGGTCAAACTCCGCTGCGCCGGCAGAAATGGGCAGGGAGGCGATAGCTAAAATAGAGGCAATTAGGCATGCAAGTGATTTTTTCATAGCAATCCCTCCAATTATGAATTTTTGTGGTATATCGAATCGTGCGGATCAAAGTAATAGCACCGCTGCCCGTCGGCATTGCGGAAAACGTCACGTTCATAGGGCGAGATGCCGAAGTCATGGCCGGCTGCACAGTGACTGTAGTACTGCAATACATTCATAGCATTGTCAAGGCTGACCTCCAGATACGGAAAGCCAGTCGTGTTGGCAAGGTTGGCTTGCAGACCGGAAAAATGCATCCACGGCACATTCAGATCCCCTCGGAGGATTGCGGCGTTTTTGGAGTACTCCTGTGCAATCTGAAATGCGTCATCTATCGAAAGTTTACCGTCCAGATCGGCATCTCCAAGCCAGTAGCCATTTTCCACTGCCTGCTGATGAATGAGGTCGGCGTCTGTCTGGTCAACTACGCCGTCCTGGTTGATGTCCGCCTGCTTCAGCTGCTTGTCCGTCAGGCGGTTGTCGCCCCGCAGCACGTAGCGGGAAACCATGGCAGCGTCATGTCCTGTGATGACGGTGTCCCGATCCACATCTCCCGGCGGAAACGGGTCAAATTCTGCTGCGCCGGCAGAATACGGCAGAGAAGCCAGCGCCAGCACTGAGGCAGTGAAGTATGCGAGTATTTTTTTCATAAAAACCCATCCTTTCTGAAAAATCTTTCTTAAAAATTCTTGGACTGCGTGCTGGCTTTATTATAACACCCGGAGGATAGACTGTCAATATCCTCCGAAAAATGGAAAAATCAGGAAGCCGAAAACGATGGATTTTCAGCAGGCCGAAATGCCGCTGCCGGCGGTCAGTGCCCGAA
>NZ_FR898036.1:33201-36097 GCF_000437175.1 Ruminococcus sp. CAG:330
AATGATACCTGAAGTGTTTTTTTCGCCAAAAATGCCGGAGAGCTCTTGACAACTCCCCGGCATTGTTTTATAATATAAAAATGTATCGTAATGTAAATTTGCGTATTTCAGTAGAATAGTATACCACATTCCATCCGCATCTGTCAAGAGGTTTCTGCATTTTTGGAAAAAAATAAAGTTCCGACGGGCAGGTGCGGTTTATGCCATTTCTGACAAAGTGAAGGAGGTTTTTCGCCAATGGTGCATGTTACGCCAAAACAGTGCGGGAAAAACGTTCGCATGAATTTCGGGACGATCAACGAGGTTCTCGAAATGCCGAACCTGATTGAGGTACAGAAGAACTCTTACAACTGGTTCCGGGAAAAGGGACTGAAAGAGGTCTTTCGTGACGTTTCGTCCATTACGGACTATAACGGCAACTGGGTTCTGGATTTTGTTGACTATCGGATCGACGCTACCCCGAAGTACACCATCGCAGAGTGCAAAGAACGAGATGTCACCTACGCAGCACCGCTCCGTGTGACCACTCGTCTGAGAAATAATGCAACCGGCGAGATCAAGGAATCCGAAATCTACATGGGCGACTTTCCTCTGATGACCGACAGCGGCACTTTTGTCATCAACGGCGCAGAGCGTGTTATCGTCTCCCAGCTGGTTCGTTCGCCGGGCGTTTACTACGCCTCCGAAAAGGACCGCACCGGTAAGGATCTGTTCAAGGCAACTGTCATTCCGAACCGCGGCGCATGGCTGGAATACGAGATGGATTCCAACGACGTGGTCTATGTCCGCATCGATAAGAACCGCAAGATCCCGATCACGACCTTCATCCGTTCGCTGGGTGTGGGAAGCGACGAGGAGATCCAGGAGATGTTCGACAACGACGAGCGTCTGGCACAGACCATCATGGAAAAGGACGGCACCAAGAACACCGACGATGCGCTGAAGGAAGTTTACAAGAAGCTGCGTCCGGGCGAACCGCCTACGGTGGAGAGTGCCCTGAACCACCTGAACAATCTGTTTTTCGATGCCAAGCGGTACGACCTGAGCCGGTTTGGCCGTTATAAATACAACAAGAAGCTGGGCATTGCCAGCCGTCTGGCAGGACATGAGCTGGCCCGTCCGGTTGTCAGCGCCTATACCGGCGAGGTGCTCTTCGAGACCGGCACTGTGCTCACCTACGATCAGGCGCTGCAGGTGCAGGAGGCCGGCGTAACGGAAGCCTACATCACCGTAGAAACCAAGGAATACTACGAGACAGAGACCGGCGAGAGCGCCATTCGCTTTGTCAAGAAGGAAGCCAAGGTCATCGGTAACGGCATGGTGGATATTTCCGGCTACGTTTCCTTCGACTGCGCACCGCTGGGCATCAGCGAAAAGGTGCGGTTCAGCGTCCTGAACGAGATTCTGGAGAGCTGCACCGGAGAGGACGACCTGAAGGCAGCCATCCGCAGAAAGGCAGACGAGCTGGTGCCGAAGCACATCATTCTGGATGATATCTTCGCCACCATCAGCTACTTCCTGAACCTGTGCGATGGCGTGGGCAACGTGGACGACATCGACCATCTGGGCAACCGCCGTATCCGTTCTGTGGGCGAGCTGCTCCAGAACCAGTTCCGCATCGGTTTCACCCGTATGGAGCGTGTCATCCGTGAGCGCATGTCCATTCAGGCGCAGGATGCAGAGAACATCACACCGGCAGCACTGGTCAACATCCGTCCGGTGACTTCCGCCATCAAGGAATTCTTCGGCTCTTCGCCGCTGTCCCAGTTCATGGATCAGAACAATCCGCTGGCAGAGCTGACGCACAAGCGCCGTCTGTCCGCACTGGGCCCCGGCGGTCTGTCCCGTGACCGTGCCGGATTCGAAGTTCGTGACGTACACTACAGCCACTACGGCAGAATGTGCCCGATCGAGACGCCGGAAGGTCCGAACATCGGTCTGATCTCCTATCTGGCAACGTTCGCCCGCATCAACCAGTACGGCTTCATCGAAGCGCCGTACCGGAGAGTGGACAAGAAGACCGGTATTGTCACAGACGAGGTAGTCTACATGACTGCCGACATGGAAGATAATTATATTGTAGCGCAGGCGAACGAACCGCTGACAGAAGAGGGACGTTTTGCTCATTCCAAGGTTGCAGCACGTTACCGTGATCAGATTCTGGAAATCGATGCCGATAAGATCGACTTCATGGATGTATCGCCGAAGATGGTAGTTTCCGTGGCAACCTCCATGATCCCGTTCCTGGAAAACGACGACGCAAACCGTGCCCTCATGGGTTCCAACATGCAGCGTCAGGCAGTGCCGCTGCTGAAGACCGAGCGCCCGTTTGTCGGCACCGGTATGGAATATAAGGCAGCTGTTGACTCCGGCGTCTGCGTGGTATCGGATTATGACGGCGTGATCGATTCTGTTTCCGCAGATGAGATCGTTCTGGTGGACGACGACCACAAGACCCATAAGTACGAGCTCCAGAAGTATAAGCGTTCCAACCAGTCTACCTGCATCAATCAGCGCCCCATCGTCAGCGTTGGCGAGCGGGTCAAGAAGCGTCAGGTGCTGGCGGACGGTCCGGCAACCGCAGACGGCGAGATCTCTCTGGGCAAGAACGCCCTCATCGGCTTCATGACCTGGGAGGGCTATAACTACGAGGATGCCGTTCTGCTGAACGAGCGTCTGGTAAGAGAAGATGTCTTTACCTCGGTGCACATCGAGGAACTGGAGATCGAGTGCCGTGAAACCAAGCTGGGACCGGAGGAGATCACCAGAGATATCCCCAACGTGGGCGATGATGCGCTGAAGGATCTGGACGAAAACGGTATCATCCGCATTGGTGCCGAGGTTCACGCCGGCGATATTCTGGTTGGTAAGGTCACCCCGAAGGGCGAGACAGAGC
>NZ_FR898036.1:36162-41520 GCF_000437175.1 Ruminococcus sp. CAG:330
GGGATAACTCCCTGAAGGTGCCTCACGGCGAAGCTGGTATTATTGTAGATGTCAAGATCTTCACCCGTGAGAACTGCGAGGAGCTGTCGCCGGGTGTCAATAAGCTGGTTCGCTGCTACATCGCACAGAAGCGGAAGATCTCTGTGGGCGATAAGATGGCAGGCCGTCACGGCAACAAGGGTGTCGTTTCCCGTATTCTGCCGGAAGAGGATATGCCGTTCCTGCCGGACGGAACACCGCTGGATATCGTTCTGAACCCGCTGGGCGTACCTTCCCGTATGAACATCGGACAGGTTCTGGAAGTGCATCTGGGTATGGCTGCCAAGGCACTGGGCTGGCACGTCATGACACCGGTATTCGACGGCGCGCACGAAGAAGACATCCGTGACTGCTTCCGTGAGGCAAACGAAAGAAATGCGGCGCACCGCAACGATCCGTTTGAACTGAAGCCCATGGATAAGGTCATCAACCCCAAGGCACTGGAAATGAGCGAGGACGGCAAGTTCACGCTGTATGACGGCCGTACCGGTGAAAAGTTCGACAATCGTGTTACTGTCGGCTATATGTATTACCTGAAACTCCACCATCTGGTTGACGATAAGATCCACGCACGTTCCGTTGGCCCGTACTCCCTGGTTACCCAGCAGCCGCTGGGCGGTAAGGCACAGTTCGGCGGACAGCGTTTCGGTGAGATGGAAGTATGGGCGCTGGAAGCATACGGCGCAGCATACACGCTGCAGGAGATCCTGACCGTGAAGTCGGACGACACCATCGGCCGTGTCAGCACCTACGAGGCAATCGTCAAGGGTCAGAATGTTCCGAAGCCGGGCATTCCGGAATCTTTCAAGGTGCTCATCAAGGAGCTGCAGTCGCTGGGTCTGGATGTCAAGGTTCTGGACGGCCAGCAGAATGAGATCGACCTCAAGGCAAACTTCGACGAGGATGACAGCATCATTCCGCAGCCGGTTTCCGCATCCGAAGATGCAGACGAGACCATGAGTTACGATACCGTGGACGACGATATGAAGAATGCCGGTATGTCGTTCCGGGAAGGCGGCTATGACGACGATGACTATGATGACACCGACGGTTATGGCAGCAGCGACGATGATGCAGACGATCTGTTTGGCGACGACTATCTTGGTTCGGATGACATGGGCGACGGAGACAGCGACCTGCTGTAATACCGTTCTCACAGGAAACACAAATATTACGGACTGCTGCGGCGCTGGCGCTGCGGCGAGTCCTCCTCATAGATTGTAGTGGGAGGTAACGGTTTGGAATTTAATACTTTTGAATCCATCAAAATTGGTCTTGCTTCGCCGGAGCGGATTCGTGAGTGGTCTTACGGCGCAGTAGAACGTCCGGAAACCATCAACTACCGGACACAGAAGCCGGAGCGTGACGGCCTTTTCTGCGAACGCATCTTCGGACCGACAAAGGACTGGGAGTGCCACTGCGGAAAGTTCAAGAAGATCCGGTTCAAGGGCAAGGTCTGCGACCGCTGCGGCGTAGAAGTCACACGTGCCAAGGTGCGCCGTGAGAGAATGGGTCACATCGAACTGGCTGCGCCGGTTTCACATATCTGGTATTTCAAGGGGACGCCGTCCCGTATCGGACAGATGCTGGAGATCTCGCAGAAGCATCTGGAAGAAGTGCTCTACTTCACCAAGTACATCGTACTGGATGTGGGCAAGGAGAGCAAGACCGATCTGGTCAAGAAGCAGCTCCTCTCGGAGAAGGAGTACTTCGAATATCGTGAAAAATATAACGACGACTTTGTTGCCGAGATGGGCGCAGAGGCAATTCTCAAGCTGCTGCAGGAGATCGATCTGGATGAACTGTCTGCACAGCTGAAGATGGAGCTGAACGGTCTGCCCTCCGGACAGAAGCGTGTGAAGCTCTTGAAGCGTCTGGAAATCGTCGAGGCATTCCGCCAGTCCGGCAACCGTCCGGAGTGGATGATCCTCACTGTGATTCCGGTTATTCCGCCGGATCTGCGTCCGATGGTCATGCTGGACGGCGGCCGCTATGCGACTTCCGATCTGAACGACCTGTATCGCCGTGTCATCAACCGGAACAACCGCCTGAAGCGGATGCTGGAACTGGATGCGCCGAACATCATCGTCCGCAACGAAAAGCGTATGCTGCAGGAGGCAGTGGATGCCCTTATCGACAACGGCCGTCATGGCAGACCGGTCACCGGCCCGAATAACCGTGCGCTGAAGTCCCTGTCGGATATGCTGAAAGGTAAGCAGGGACGCTTCCGTCAGAACCTGCTGGGTAAGCGTGTAGACTATTCCGGCCGTTCCGTTATCGTTGTCGGTCCTGGCCTGAAAATGTACCAGTGCGGTCTGCCGAAGGAAATGGCGCTGGAGCTGTTCAAGCCCTTTGTGCTGAAGCGGCTGGTAGATACCAAGGTCATCACCAACATCAAGAGCGCACGGAAAATGGTAGACCGTGCTTCCGCTGAGGTTTGGGACGCACTGGAAAATGTTATCCACGACCATCCGGTTCTGCTGAACCGTGCGCCCACGCTGCACCGTCTGGGAATTCAAGCATTCGAGCCGGTTCTGGTAGAGGGCCGTGCGCTGAAGCTGCACCCGCTGGTATGCTCCGCATTCAACGCCGACTTCGACGGCGACCAGATGGCAGTGCACCTGCCGCTGTCCGCTGAGGCGCAGGCAGAGGCAAGATTCCTGATGCTGGCAGCCAATAACCTGCTGAAACCGTCTGACGGACATCCGGTTGCCGTGCCGACACAGGATATGGTACTGGGTTCCTATTACCTGACGCTGGATAAGGACGGCGAAAAGGGCGAGGGCAAGATCTTCCGTGACATCAACGAAGCCATGATGGCATACCACGAGGGCGACGTTTCCATTCACGCCAAGATCAAGGTGCGCATTACCAAGGACATCGGCGAAAAGCGTGTGTCCAAGATCGTGGACTGCACCGTTGGCCGTCTGATCTTCAACGAGAATATCCCGCAGAATCTGGGCTATGTGGATCGTACCAACTCCGACCACCAGTTCGATTTGGAAGTTTCGTTCCTCGTTGGCAAGAAGCAGCTGGGGGACATCATCGACCGCTGTATCAAGATTCACGGCACCACCACGACCTCTGAGGTGCTGGATAAGATCAAGGCAACCGGCTTTAAGTACTCCACCAAGGCAGCCCTGACCGTTGCCGTCTGCGATGCCGAGATCCCGAAGGAAAAGTGGGAGATCGTCAAGGAGGCGGATGCCAAGATCGAGGAGCTGACCGCACAGTACGAGTACGGTTACATCTCTGCGAAGGAAAAGTCCAGCAAGTTCATCGCAATCTGGACAAAGGCAACGGAAGACGTTACCGATGCTCTGATGAACGGTTTGGATAAATATAACCCAATCTTCATGATGGCGGACTCCGGTGCCCGTGGTAGTAAGGCACAGATCCGTCAGCTGGCAGGTATGCGTGGACTGATCGCAAATACCTCCGGTGCGACCATCGAGATGCCGATTCGTTCCAACTATCGTGAAGGTCTGAACATTCTGGAATACTTCATCTCCTCCCGAGGCGCTCGAAAAGGCTTGGCAGATACGGCGCTGCGTACCGCAGACTCCGGTTATCTGACCCGCCGTCTGGTAGACGTTTCTCAGGATGTCATCATTCGGGAGCACGACTGCGGCGCAACCGACGGTCTGCTGGTTTACGAGCTGCGCAGCGGCAATGAATTGATCGAGAAGATGGCAGAGCGTCTGGAGGGACGCTATCTGGTGGACGATCTGTACGATCCCCAGACTGGCGAGCTGATGTTCTCCAAGAACAAGATGATCACCAGCGCCGATGCCAAGAAGATCGTGGACAGCGGCGTGGAATCCATCAAGATTCGCTCCGTTCTCATGTGCCGTGCCAAGAGAGGTGTCTGCGCAAAGTGCTATGGCGCAAACCTGGCAAACGGCAATCTGGTTTCTGTCGGTGAGGCAGTCGGCATCATCGCCGCACAGTCCATCGGTGAGCCGGGTACACAGCTGACCATGCGTACGTTCCATACCGGCGGCGTTGCCGTTGGTACCGGCGGTGACGGCGACATTACACAGGGTCTTCCCCGTGTCGAGGAATTGTTCGAGAGCCGTCATCCGAAGAACGCTGCTATCCTGTCCAAGGAAGACGGTGTGGTGCACATCGAGGAGATCAAGAACCAGCGCACCATCTGGATCACCAGCGACAACGGCGACAAGGAAGGCTATCCCATTCACTATAACTTCAAGATCTGCGTGCTGGAGGGTCAGCGTGTCAAGAAGGGCGACCGCCTGACAGAGGGCAGTATCTTCCCGGGCGACATCCTGAACATTCTGGGCGTACAGGCAGTACAGGATTATATCATCAGCGAAGTACAGAAGGTATACCGTCTGCAGGGTGTTGATATCAACGATAAGCACATCGAGGTTATCGTGCGCCAGATGCTGCGGAAGGTGAAAATCGACGACGCTGGCAGCAGCCAGCTGCTGCCGGGCACCATGGCAGAGCGCAACGAGGTCATGAAGATCAACGAAGAGCTTCAGGCACGGATGGATGCCGGCGAGACCGATCTGTCTGCCGTTACCATCGAGCCGATCCTGCAGGGTATCACCAAGGCAGCGTCCAGCTCTGACAGCTTCCTGTCTGCGGCTTCCTTCCAGGAGACCACAAAGGCACTGACCGATGCGGCAATTCGTGGCAAGAGCGACCACCTGTACGGTCTGAAGGAAAATGTCATCATTGGTAAGCTGATTCCGGCCGGTACCGGTCTGGATATCTACAACGGCGTCAAGGTTGTCAAGAATGACGCCTATCTGGATCACAGCGCAGCCGTTTCGTCCGCACCCATTTCGCCGTCGCCGCTGGGCTAATGGCCATGGGGAAGCGTAGACGCATTCGCTGGAGGCTCCTGCTTTGCAGCCTTTTGAGTCTTTGGATTCTGGCAGTTTCGGGAAATGCACTGACCTGTGCAGCAGAACCTGCGGTACAGACCACGACTTCTGCGGCGGATCCCGCAGAGGACACGGAGGAGGAATCCTCCGGAAAAACCGGAAAAATTCTCAGCTTTCTGGCAATCTTTACAGTTGCCTGCGGCGGTACGGTCTTTCTGGTGATGCGTCCCACCATGAAGAAGCTGAAAGAAGAGAAGCAGGCTCGCAGTGATTCTGCAAAAACCAAATAATCGGGGAGCGTTCCCCTGAAAAAATGCCCCTGCGGATATCGGACTGTTCCGAAGCCGCAGGGGCATTTTGTTTTTGGCTAACAAGAAAGGCTTCCCGCATGCTTGTGCAGGAAGCCTTTGTTTTCGTTTGAAATATCCCGGAAGATACTGTTTAGAGCTTGTGTTCATAGGAA
>NZ_FR898036.1:41676-59095 GCF_000437175.1 Ruminococcus sp. CAG:330
TCTTAGTGTTCCATCAGCAGACGCTCATTGCAGAACTCGCATTCCAGCAGGGAATTTCCAAGGGAAATAAAGCTCTTGGGCAGATAGGCTTCCGTGTGCGTGATGCAGTTGGGGTTCTTGCAGACTGCGCCGGGGTAAGTCTTGCCGTGGAGCAGTGTGGTGTGGGTGTCCAGATTCAGCATGGTGATGATGAGTGCCATGCGGGCATACATGCCATAGCGTGCCTGCTTAAAGTACATGGCACGGGGATCGTCGTCCAGTGCCACTTCGATTTCGTCCACACGGGGCAGGGGATGCAGCACGATGAGGTCTTTCTTGGCAGCCTGCATCTTCTTGACGGTGAGGACATAGGTGTCTTTCTGCGCCAGATATGCCTCACGGCTGGCAAAGCGCTCCTCCTGGATTCTGGTCATGTACAGCACATCCAGTTCCGGCAGCGCCTCTTCCAGCGAGGAGATCTCCTCGTACTCGCAGCCGCTTGCGTTTAGAATGTCCTTGACGTAAGAAGGCAGGCTCAGTTCCGGTGTGGAGATCAGGATGAAGCGGTTGCCCGGGAAGCAGGACATCGCTTTCAGCAGGGAGTGTACCGTTCTGCCGTTGATGAGGTCGCCGCACAGACCGATGGTCAGATGGTCGAGTCTGCCCTTTTCGCACTGGAGCGTCAGCAGGTCAGTCAGCGTCTGGGTGGGATGGAGGTGACCGCTGTCACCGGCGTTGATGACCGGACAGTCTGCGGACAGCGCAGCTGCCTTGGCAGCACCGGCAACGGGGTGGCGCATGACCAGAATGTCTGCATAGCCGCTGACGATCTTGGTGGTGTCCTTGAGCGTCTCGCCCTTGGAAACGGAGGAGTTGGCGGGATTGTCGAATCCGATCAGACGGCCGCCCAGACGCAGCATAGCGGTCTGGAAGGACATCTGGGTACGGGTGGAAGGCTCGTAGAACAGCGTTGCCATGATCTTGTTGTGGCATGCGCCGGCGTAGATCTCCGGATGATTCTTAATCTGCTCGCCGAGATCAACAACTTGTTTCCACCAGGAAACGGGGTAATCGTTCAGGTCAATCAGATGAGGATAAGGTGAAATCATGATAAATACCTCCGTGAATTTGATGCACATGGCATGTTCTGCATTTTGTGCATCGGTTATCATTTATCACAGGATGTTGCTCCCGTTGATATACATTTTAAACTTCTTGTCGAAGAAGAGCGCCGCACGCTTGGAGAGCAGCATTCGCTCCATGAAGATTTCGAAGTATTCCAGCACGGACGAGATCTCCGTGTCGATTTTCAGGTCCAGCACCAGCGCTTTTTTGTCGTCGCTGAAATGCAGGTTGGAGTATTCCACGGCGTAGTTGACACGGTCGTGGATGTCGAAAGTCATAAAGTCTGTGTTGCGCACACGGCTGCGGCGAACGTCGGTCTTGTCGGCGATGATGAGGGCGGCGGAAATGGCATCCACCGGCTGTGCCGTGCCCTCGTCGTGGTTGCCGATGGCGGAGATGATGGAACAGATCTCATCCACCGGCATCTCCAGCCGGTCCAGCAGACGAAACGCCATGACGGCGCCGCTCTGGGCGTGGTCGGTGCGGTTGATGACGTTGCCGATGTCATGGAGAAATCCGGCGATCTTGGCAAGCTCCACCTGCCGTGCCGGATACTCCAGCGTTTCCAGGATCATGGCAGCCGTGTGCGCTGCCTTTTCCACATGGGCAAAGGAATGCTCCGTGTAGCCGATGGCAGCGAGCGCCATGTCGGCACGGCGGATGTACTCCCGAATGTCCGGATTCTGGCGGATATAGGCGTAAGTTACATGACTTGACATGACGGCTCCTTACTGCTGTGCGCCCGGTTCGCAGCACTCCGGAAAGTAAACGTGATACCATACGAGGAAGACGTACAGCGTCCAGATCTTACGGCTGTTGTCCGCCTTGCCGGCACGGTGGTCGTCCAGAAGCTGCACCAGCTTTTCGGTGTGGAAGAAGCGTCCTGCCACATCGCTCTCGAATGTCTTGCGGACGATCTGGTAATAGGTCTCCTCTTTCAGCCAGACACGGATGGGAACCGGGAAGCCCAGCTTTTTCTTGGCTGCGGTCTTGGCGGTCTGCGGGGGCGTGTCTTTCTTGGCAGCCAGACGCATGGCGTACTTGGTGATATAGGGGGTGTGGGAGTCCGTGACTTCCTTGCGTGTCACACGGAACCGTGTGGGAATCTGCTCTGCCAGCGCCATGACCTCACGGTCGAGGAACGGCACACGCACTTCCAGCGAGTTCGCCATGCTCATCTTGTCGGCCTTGAGCAGAATATCGCCTGCCATCCATAGATGCAGATCGAGGTACTGCATCTTGGTGACATCGTCCTGATCCTGCACCTTGTCGTAGAACGGCTTGGTGACTGCCATGGGGTCGGGGGCGTTGGTGCGGATTTTCAGCAGTGCCTTGCGCTCTGCCGGTGTGAACATATACGCATTGCCGATGAACCGTTCCTCCAGATCCTTGCCCTTGCGGACGAAGAAGTTTCTGCCACGGTGCGCCGGCATTTTTTCGGCGATGTGGCCGATGCCACGGCGCAGACCACGGGGGAGCTTGTCGTATGCCGACCCGCCCGGTTCGCTGTAGACGTTGTAGCCGCCGAAGATCTCGTCGGCGCCCTCACCGGAGAGGACGACCTTCAGGGAATGGGATGCCAGATTGCACACGAAGTACAGGGCAATGGCGGAGGGGTCTGCCAGCGGTTCGTCCATGTGGTACTGGATCATGGGGATCTTCTCCCAGTATTCCTCCGGCGTGATGACCTTGTTGTAGTTCTTTTTGCCGATGGCCTGGGAGAAATTCTTTGCCCAGCCGATCTCGTTGTAGCGCTCCTCGCTGCCGAAGCCCACGGTAAATGTTTTATCCACGTTGGCGATGGCAGCCACATAGCTGGAGTCCACGCCGCTGGACAGGAACGAGCCGACCTCAACATCGGCGATCTTGTGCGCCTCCACACTGTTGTGGAACGTGTCGGAGATGCGGTTGACCCAGGTGTCCAGATCCGGCTGTTCGTCTGCGTGGAAGTGCACGTCCCAGTAGCGCTTCATCTCGAATTTGCCGTCCTTGTAGGTGAAGTAGTGCGCCGGCGGCAGCTTGTAAACGCCCTGGAAGAAGGTTTCGTCGCAGGGGGAGTATTGGAAGGTGAGGTAGTTTTCCAGCGCCGTGGTGTTGAGGACTTTCTTGAAGTGGGGGTGGCACAGGAAGCTCTTGATCTCCGAGCCGAACAGCAGTGTCTCGCCCATCTGCGCATAGTACAGGGGCTTGATGCCGAAGAAATCCCGTGCGCCGAACAGCGTCTTTTCCTGCTTATCCCAGATGACAAAGGCGAACATGCCCCGCAGCTGATCCAGCAGCTTGGCACCGTATTCCCGATAGCCGTAGATCAGAACTTCGGAGTCGGTCTGTGTGGCGAAATGGTAGCCCTTTTCCATGAGGCGTGCACGGATTTCCTGATAGTTGTAGATCTCGCCGTTGAACACCAGCACCAGATTGCCGTCCTCGCTGTAGAGTGGCTGTGTGCCTGCCTCAGACACATCGATGATGCTCAGCCGGCGGTGTCCCAGCGCAATATCCTCGTCGATGTAGGTGCCCTCAGCGTCCGGCCCGCGGTGCTTGATTTTGTCCAGCATCTCTTGGAGCACACGGTTGGAATTGTCGATGTGATTGGTAAATCCTACGAAACCACACATGGAATGACTCCTTTCTGAACGGCGTGGTGCTGCCCTTGCTGCCGTTCGGGGAAAATATGGATGACCGGCAGCGGTCTGCCGGAAACTTTCATAAAATATGACTTGCAAAATCCTCGGAAATCCCGTATAATAGAGGCAATGCATCTGTTCCGGCAAGAGCCGGCGGATTTCCAGAGGAGGAATGAAACATGCGCAGAAAAAAACAGAAACAGCTTCGCCGTGTGGATGACATTCATAAACCCAGACCGTTTCTGCGGTTTCGGCTGGGCGCAGTTTTGCTCTTTTTTGCCGTCAGCATGGTGGCGTGCCTGATCTATTACATGATCCTTGCCAACGCCGATGCCAGCTATGTCATCACTGGGTAGGAATGTCCTCCGGCATTTTCGCCGGCACAAAGCTGCCGCTTGTCTCATCATAGGCATATGCGGCAACCGCCGGCGGCGTTCCTTTTTGTAAAAGCGGTGCCAGCTTTGGCTCCAGCTCCAGCGCCCGTGCCACGGACACCAGAAGACTGTTCCCCGGATTGACCAGTTCCAGTCCGGTTTCGCAGCCGTACAGCAGCTGCCACCCCGTATCACGGGCATCGCAGACTGCATCGGTGCGCAGAACCAGCCCGATGGTGCCGGTTTCATAGGCACGGCGTGAGAGAAAGACCAGCCGGTCGTTCCATTCGTATTCAGCGGCGTTCAAATCAAAGGACCTCCTGCGTGAAATTTTGGTAAGCTACACTGCAGTGCTACCTTATATTATATCGCAGTTTTTCAGAAATTGCAAGTGCCCGCAGAATCCCTCGGCGGAAATGGCAACATGCACAAATTCCACAGACTTTTTCTTCTGAAAATCGAAAAAAAACCGAGAATTTTTGCTTGACACATCGGCTCGCTTTGTGGTATAATAATACTTGTACTGTCAGAGAGACCGGTTATAATCTTGCGAAACGCCGGCAGTGCAGTCTAACCCAACTGCCCTCTGCCTGATTCCCGTTTCCGGGGATCGAGATTATTTTTGATAGAATTTATAAGATGGAGGAATTGACTATGGCAACAACTATGCCGAAGGCCGGCGAAGTAGACCGCAAGTGGTACGTTCTGGATGCTGCTGGTAAGCCGCTGGGACGTGTTGCAGCACAGGCTGCACATCTGCTGCGTGGTAAGCACAAGCCGACATTTGCACCGCACGTAGACTGCGGCGACAACGTAATCATCATCAACTGTGACAAGGCTGTCCTGACTGGTAACAAGCTGGAGAAGAAGTACTATTACTGGCACACCGGCTGGATCGGCGGTCTGAAGAAGACACAGTACAAGGTTATGATGGAAGAAAAGTCTGACGAGGCTATGATGATCGCAGTAAAGGGTATGCTCCCGCACAACACACAGGGTGCAAATCAGCTGAAGCGTCTGCGCACTTACAAGGGCGCAGAGCACAAGCAGGCTGCACAGAAGCCGGAAGTTTGTGAGTTCTAAGGAAGGGAGCAGAAAAGATGTACGAATCTAAGGTAAAATATTACTATGGCACCGGCAGACGTAAGAATTCTGTTGCAAGAGTTCGCCTGTATCCCGGTACCGGAGCTATCACCATCAATGGCAGAAGCATCGACGAATACTTTGGTCTGGAGACTCTGAAGCTGATCGTTCGTCAGCCGCTGGCTCTGACGGAAAACACCGACAAGCTGGACGTTGTCTGCACCGTAACCGGCGGCGGCGTTACCGGTCAGGCTGGCGCAATCCGTCACGGTGTTTCCCGTGCACTGCTGGAATTCAGCCCGGAGCTTCGTCCGGTTCTGAAGAAGGCTGGCTTCCTGACTCGTGACCCGAGAATGAAGGAACGTAAGAAGTACGGTCTGAAGGCCGCACGTCGTGCACCGCAGTTCTCCAAGAGATAATTTCCCGCCCGAAGGTCAGCGTACTTTCGGTGGAATCACAAAAAAGCATTTTTCATCGCTCTGCCTTTCGCAGGGCGATTTTTTTGTGCAAAAAATCAGCCCCGGACGAAATATTCCGTCCGGGGCTGATACTTATCGGTTCCACTGCTGAATGCACGCTTTCATTTCCTCCACGGCGAGCACGCCATAGGCGAAGCCCTTCCGCACCAGCGACTCCGGCAGAAATTCGTCGTATTTCTCGAACAGCGGCAGTTCCTTGGGGTAGACCAGTTCCATGGGATCCAGAGGACGGCGTGCCTCCTCCTGCAATACGCGGAAAAACGTCTCCCGATCTGCCTGCATTTTAAACTGAATGAAGTACGGGCGGGAGGCGGACAGACCGGAGAGCTTCAGCGAACCGGCGCACCTGACTTTCAGGAATCGTTCCAGCGCCAGAAACGCATACGTGCCCATCCACGGGAACAGACACCACATGTCGCCGCCCAGACAGATCAGCGTGTGCTCCGTGACGCCGGAGCTGCGTGCAGCATGCCGTGCCTGCTGCAACCGTGCGGCGGCGTGCGCCATGAGGTAGGGGTACTGGGTATCCTCCCGCAGCACCTGCCGCATACGCTCTAAAATCTTGGTGTGGATATCGCCGGGGCACTCGCCGAAGTACGCCGGCACTTTCCCCTTGATCTGTTCGCAGTAGACCACGTGGCGCTTGTGGTCGATGTCCTCGATCACCCAGACGTGTCCGGCAATGGCGATTTTCTCGCCGATGGGCGGCGGCTGGACGATCGTCCCCAGTTCCTGCGAATTCCACCGCACCGTGTACTCCTCGTTTTCCTGAAATACAGCATAGAAGCGGAACGAATTGATGATGCGCTCGCCGGCAAGCCCCACGATCAGTCCGCCGTTCTCCGTCCGCTGGATGTGGTCGGTTTCCAGCAGATGCCGGAGCAGTGTGCGGAAGTCCTCCTGTGAAACCCGATGGAAATAGGGCAGCGTCAGAATGCGGGATGCCAGCGCCGCCGGCGACATCTCCCCGCACGCCGCAAGGGTGCTCATGGTCTGGTGGTACACCAGGCTGTAGGGCAGCCGCTCCAGCCGTGGCGGCTCTACCCAGCGCTCTTCCAGATACAGCTGAATCAGGGCGATTCCCTGCAATAGTTTCCACGGCACGGTTTCCGGCAGAAGCGCACGCGGCTCCGGCTCATCCTCCCGAATGACGAACCACATCTCCGGCGGCAGTTCCCGTCTGCCGGTGCGCCCCATGCGCTGAAGAAAGGAGGATACGGTGAAAGGCGCATCGATTTGAAACGCACGCTCCAGCCGCCCGATGTCGATGCCAAGTTCTAGCGTCGCTGTGGTGACGGTGGTGAACAGCGCATCTTCGTCTTTCATGGCATCCTCGGCGGTCTCCCGGTAGGCGGCGGAGAGGTTGCCGTGGTGGATGAGGAAACGGTCCGGCTCATGGCGAGCCTCGCAGTACTGCCGGAGGGTGGTGGTGACGGCCTCGCACTCCTCACGGGAGTTGACAAAGACCAGACACTTTTTGTCCCGTGTGTGCTCGAAAATGTAGCCGATGCCGGGGTCGGCGTGCTCCGGTGCAGTGTCTGTCTTTTCCGCCAGTGCAGGCGCCGGTGGCGTGTCCGTTTTCTCGGAGGCAGCCTGTTCGCCGTGGATGAAAAAGTGCTCCATGGACAGCCGCCAGCGCATGCCTTTTGCCTGAATCTTGGGGGCTGCGGTGCGCCGGCCGGTGCCGAGGGAGAGAAATGCGCCCACACGTTCCGGGTCGCCGATGGTGGCGGACAGACCGATGCGCCTTGGATTGACGTTCGCCATGCGGGAGAGCCGCTGAATCAGACAGAGGGTCTGCCCTCCACGGTCGCCACGGATGAGGGAGTGGATCTCGTCGATGACAATGAAGCGCAGGTCATGGAACAGCTGCGGAATCGCCGCATGCTTGCGCAGCAGCAGCGCCTCCAGCGATTCCGGCGTGATTTGGAGGATGCCGGAGGGATGCTTCAGCATCTTCGCCTTGTGGGATTGGGACACATCGCCGTGCCAGTGCCAGACGGGAATGTCCGCCTCCTCGCACAGCTCATTCAGCCGCTGGAACTGGTCGTTGATGAGGGCTTTCAGCGGCCCGATGTAGATCGCTCCCACAGAGGCAGGGGGATCTTCGCAGAACTGGGTGAGAATGGGGAAGAACGCTGCCTCTGTCTTTCCCGAAGCGGTGGACGCACAAAGCAGCAGGTTGTCGTCGGTGTTGAAAATGACATCGCCGGCGGCGACCTGAACCGCACGGAGGGCTTCCCAGTTGTGCTGATAGATATAGTCCTGCAAAAACGGCGCATAGCGGTCAAAAATGGACATGGGAAATCCTCCTTACGCAAAGATGTCAGATATCGAACTCTGCAAATTCCGGCGCAATCGCATCCTCGCCGTCACCGCCGTCTGTCTGGGGCTGGGCGTAGGAGAAGCTGCCGGACTGGAGCAGCTGAGCCACCTGCAGCTGCGGATTCTGGTATACGATGTCCAGCAGCTCGATGAAGTCACGGATGACCTCTCGTGGGGTGATGTGGGAGTCTGCGCCGATGCGCCCGAATTCGATCTGGATGAACTGTACCATGTCCTCCTGCGTCAGAGTCGGCGCATAGCCGAACAGCTGGGCGTGGATGTCCGTCAGCTTCTCGATGAGCACCAGCATTTCCTCGTTGGTGAGCGGGGTCAGGTGGATGACCGGTGCCAGCATGTCTTTCACGCCCTCCCGTCCGAAGCGTCCCTCCGCCAGCCGGGAGCGCAGCGCCTCATAGCTGTACACGCCGCGCCGGGTATCCTCGATGCACTGGGGTGTCCCACCCATGATGATGCCCAGATACTGCGCCTTTCCCTGAAGGGTGTCGTTGTACATGGTGAGAATTTTTTCGTAGTTGTACTGGCGGGTGATGCTGTTGGGGACTTTGTAGATGTTCACCAGCTCGTCGATGAGCACCAGCAGTCCGCTGTAGCCCGCCTGTTTCAGGAAAACGGCGAACAGCTTGATGTATTCGTACCAGTCGTCGTCGGTGATGATGATATTCACGCCCAGCTCCAACTTTGCCTCGGTCTTGGTGGTGTATTCGCCACGGAACCACTTGACCACCTTTGCCTTACTCTCGTCGTCGCCGTCCCAGTAGGCGTGGAAGTAGATGGTGAGCAGCTTGGCAAAATCGAAGCCGTGCACCATTTCGTTCAGGGCGCTGATGACAGTGTAGATCTTCTGTTCCACCAGCTTCCGGAATCTGGGGTCGCTGGTGTCCAGCCCGCTCTCCGCCACAGTCTCGCTCTGGATGCCGCTGATCCAGCGGTCGAGAA
Source organism: Ruminococcus sp. CAG:330 (assembly GCF_000437175.1). Classification (NCBI taxonomy): domain Bacteria; kingdom Bacillati; phylum Bacillota; class Clostridia; order Eubacteriales; family Oscillospiraceae; genus Ruminococcus; species Ruminococcus sp. CAG:330. The sequence goes on from NZ_FR898036.1 coordinate 50,623, forward strand.
TCAGCGTCAGCGCACCGCCGTCCGGACGGGTCTTGGTGGACATGTTCCGAATCAGCTCTTTGTAGGTGGCAAGTCCCTGTCCCTTGGTGCCCTGTAGCCGGCGCTCCGGTGAAAGGTCGGCATCGACGACCACGAAATTGCGGTCCATAACGTGGCTGCGGATGGTCTGGAGCAGGAAGCTCTTGCCGCTGCCATACTTCCCCACAATGAAGCGGAAGGAGGCACCGCCCTCTGCGATGATATCCACATCGTGAAGCAGCGCATCGATCTCCAGTTCTCTGCCCACAGTAATGTAGGGCAGTCCGATGCGTGGCACAACGCCGCCTTTCAGGGAGTTGATAACGGCGGAGGCGATTCTCTTGGGGATTTTCATGGCGCAATCATTCCTTTCAAGTCGTCTGCATAGTCCTCGATGAGTTCCGGCGTGTCGCCGTCGAAGAGAATGACAGTATCTGCAAATTGGTCGAATAGTTTTTCGTTGATCTGTTCCGCCACCACGGAGGGCATCTGCCCGTGCTTCCGGCAGAGCGCCTCGCAGGAGGTGTGGTCAAACAGGCACTGGAGGAACTGTACCTCCAGCGGTGTCAGAAGCGAGTCCTCAGATACTGGCGCAGACGCAGGCGGGGCGGGCGCAGGTTCGGGGGAAACCGGTTCCGGTGCGGGTTCCTCCGCCTCGTCCACCAGCAGCTTTTCCCGTGTGGCCGCAGCAGCCTCCCGGATGTGCGCCAGCTGGGAAAAGTCGATCTGTACCCGTGCAGCCTCTTCCTCCTGTTTCCGGCGCTCCTCCTCCCGCTGTTTTAGGAAATCCTGTAGTTCAGTTTCCAGAATCTTCTGCATATACTGGGGAATCTCCGGCGGTTTCAATGCATAGCGGTAGTGGTAGCTCTCCCGCATGGCGCAGTCAATGGCTTTGAGCAGTGCGCCCAGCTTCTGGTTTTTCTGTGTGGCGATGGTTTGTTCTAGCCGCCAGACGCCGTCCCGGCAGGTGTAGGTGCACAGCTCGCTGACGGCATAGGTGCGGTCGGGGCATGCGTTTTCGTCCCGATAGGGGTAGAAGTACGCCTCAGGGAACATTGAGATATTCTCATGCACCTTTTTTGGAAAAAGTGCATGAAACAGATCGTTTTTCCGGTACCTTTCGTAGTACTGCCACAGCGCCCGAAAAATGCGGCAGGTGACCGTCTGCACGTCCTCCGGATAGGCTTGGTAGAACTTGGAACGGTTGAGTGCGTAAGAGGCGCAGACGGACAGGGTGTCGCACAGTTCCGCCGGTGTGTGCTCGTCCCAGTGCAGTAGCGTCAGCATGGCATCCGACCTCTCGCTGCGGTATGCCTCGCTGAGCAGGTCGGGGGAGAGCCCGTAGCAGATGATGTAGCTGTCGATCCATTGCTGGAAAAGCGCCGGACGAATGACAAGATACGCCAGGGAATCGTCGGTTTCGTGACAATAGGCATTTTTCAGTGCCTGTAGCTTTTGCAGCCCGTCCATGCTGTCAGAAACGCCGATCTGGTTGAGCAGTTCGAATGCGTAAATGGCGATGAACGCCGGAATGGCGAACGGATAGTTTCCCTGCCGTACCTTGGTGCGCCAGATAAAATAGGCGGTCAGCTGTTTGTCGGTGAGTGTCGCATAGGAGGCGTAGGAAGCATGGGTGGAACTCGCCCATGTGAAGCTGATGTCGGAATCGCCCGTCTCGGTGTAATCCTCCATGCACTTTGCCTGCTGGTAGAAGAGCCAGTCGCCGGAGCGCCAGTATGCCTCCGGACTGCGCTGGATCTGGCGAAGCTCCCGAAACTTTGCGGTTTTGGGGCGGGCGATCTTGGCGGCAGGGCGCAGAATCGGCTCGTCCTGATAGGTGCCGCCTTGAGATGGCGTTTGCCAGCCCTTTTCAGAAAGCAGCTCTTGCAGCATATTCAACAGTTTATCAAATTCCATGCGTCACGCCCTCCTTTTTTCGCTGGTTTGCATCAGGCGTATCTCTATAAGAACCAGTCTTCACAAGCGTATCTACGTGTCTTTTCGGCAAATTTTGCCGAAAAGGCGTACATTTTATTTTTATGGGAACATGCTCTAGTATAGCATATCAGGGGGGTGTTGTCAAACGCAGGTTCAAAAACGGCAGAGCGCTTTCTGCAAAATGCGCCCCGTCATTCTCCGGAAAAAAAGGGGGACTCGCTCTTTTCAAATTTTTTTCTGATTTTTTTGAAAAAGCGATTTCTATTTTTCGCAAAATATGTTATAATGGGGGAAAGCAGGAGTCTGCGTGCCAATCCATGCACGGCAGATTTCCGGACAGGAGGAATTGAAGATGCAGAAAAAAAGAGGAATACGCCGTGGACTGACGCTGCTGCTGGCAGTGTTCTGTGCGCAGGCAGCGCTGGCTCTGGGCGGATGCGCTTCCGATGCGCCGGAGAAAACGGAGTCCGGCAGAACCGCCGTGACAACAGCCGAAGAGGACAGCAGGCAGTCAGACACCAAGAAAACCACAACCGCTACTGCCACGGCATCCAAAAAGACAAGCACCACGCAAAAGACTGCCGCAGCTGCGGCCGGCAGCCCGTCGGAAACGAAGCCGGCGAAGAGCAGCAGCCGGAATGATGCTGCGCCGTCGGGAGAACAGGATGCGGCACATGCCGGCGAAGCAGAAGAGGCACAGACACCTGCCGGCGTGCAGGCGGAGGAGGGCGAACTGCCGGTTCTGACCGATGCGGCGAAGAATTCCGGCAGCTCGTCTAAACAGACAGAACCCAACACCGATGCACCGGCGGAGGAGAGCGTGATCGAACTGCCGTTTGTGCCGGCGGAGTAAAACCTGCCACATCCCGTTTGAAAAACGTGCAAGATTTCCGGTTTCCCGCATAAGATAGAGCATGCGCCTTTGCGTATGAAGAAACCGAAGAGGGAGGCACGTTTTATGTGCGGAATCACGGGAATGGTACATTGGGAACAGGATTTGCGGAAACAGGAACCGCTGCTCCGTGCCATGCAGCAGACCTTGCAGCGGCGTGGGCCGGATCAGGAGGGCGTTTTTCTGTCGCCCTGCTGTGCCATGGCGCACACTCGTCTGGCGGTCATCGACGTGGAAAACGGCAGACAGCCCATGGAGGCAGAGGTGGGCGGAGAAACCTATACCATCGTCTACAACGGCGAGCTGTATAACACGCCGGAACTTCGGGAACAGCTGGAACGGGCGGGGACAGTGTTCCGCACCCGCTGCGACACGGAGGTCATCTTGCAGGCATACGCCCGCTGGGGACCGAACTGCGTCACCCAGATGAACGGAATCTTTGCGTTTGCCGTCTGGGAACACACGGCGCAGCGCCTGTTTCTGGCACGGGACAGAATCGGGGTCAAACCGCTGTTTTATGCGGAGATCCCCAACGGTCTGGTCTTTGGCTCGGAGATCAAGGCGCTTCTGGCGCATCCGGAGGTGCCCCACGAGATCGACCGCACCGGCATCTCGGAGCTGCTGTTTCTGGGACCGGGCAGAACCGCCGGACACGGCATTTTCCGAACCGTGCGGGAGGTGAAGCCGGCGCACTGCGGATATTATACCAGCGATGCTCTGCACCTCTCCGCTTACTGGCAGCTGCGGGCAGCGCCCCACACGGAGAGCTTCGCACAGACAGCGGAGCATGTGCGGGAGCTGGTGAAAGACGCCGTCCGGCGGCAGCTGGTTTCCGATGTGCCCATCGGGACATTTCTCTCCGGCGGGTTGGACTCCAGCCTGCTGTCCTCGCTGGCAAACGGCTTTTTGCAGGAGCAGGGGAAAACGCTGCACACGTTTTCCGTGGACTATCGGGACAACGACCGGTATTTCCGAAAGAGCCACTTCCAGCCTACCAGCGACCCCGCCTATATCCGCTGTATGGAGCAGTATCTGGGCAGCCGCCACCACTGGACGGTGCTGGATACGCCGGCGCTTGCCGAGGCGCTGTATGCAGCAGTAGATGCCAGAGATGTGCCGGGAATGGTGGACGTGGACAGTTCGCTGCTGCTGTTCTGCCGGGAGATCCGGAAAGAGGTCACTGTGGCACTGTCCGGCGAGTGCGCCGACGAGCTGTTCGGCGGCTACCCGTGGTATCGGGATCCGGAGGTGCGCCGTATCAACGGCTTCCCCTGGGCGCAGAGCACCGCCTACCGCAGTCAGTTTCTGCTGCCGGAGCTGGCGGCGGAACTGGACGCACAGCAATATGTGCAGCGAGCCTATGAGGCGACCATTCAGGCAGCGGAAAAGCTGCCGGAGGACTCCCCGCTGGAACAGCGGATGCGGGAGATGATGAAGCTCAATCTGGACTGGTTCATGCAGACGCTGCTGGATCGAAAAGACCGCATGAGCATGTACAGTTCGCTGGAAGTGCGTGTGCCGTTCTGCGACTACCGCATTGCGGAATACCTTTATAATGTCCCGTGGGAGTACAAGGACTGGGAGGAACACGAAAAGGGCTTGCTGCGCACAGCGATGCAGGATTATCTTCCGCCGGAAGTGCTGTGGCGGAAAAAAAGCCCCTATCCCAAGACCCATAACCCCAGCTATCTGCGGACGGTCTGCCGGATGCTGGAACAGGTCTTGCAGGATCCGCAGGCACCGGTATTGCAGCTGGTGCGGCGGGAGATGCTGGAACAGCTGCTGCAATCGGAGGAGTCGGTGCAGTGGTACGGACAGCTCATGACACGCCCGCAGATCATCGCCTATTTTGTCCAGATGAACTATTGGATGGAGAAGTATCAGGTGAAAGTGGTGCTGTAAAATACGATGGCTCTTGTGTTCGCTCCTGTAGGGACACGGCGTGCCGTGTCCGCCCATTTCAACAAGGATAAAGTCCGTTGAAAACATTCCACCGGAATGTTTTCAAAACTATGGTACAGCAAGCGGGACACAGGGCGGAGCGGTCTTGTTCGCTCCGCCCTCGAAAAGCTGTCGCTTTTCTCACCCACCTTCCCCGTGCGCCAAAAGCATGGCGCAGGGAATTTCGCTGTCTGCGGACAGCGACTTAGAGGGACGTGCCCTCTAAGAACACCTCGCCAGCTGCGCTCAGCTGGAGCAGCCTTTTCGGGAAAACAGTTCTGAAATCTTCTCGTTTCTGCACGATGCTTTTTGTGTAGTGTCCGCCAGTTTCAGCATCGCACAAAATTTTTGCGATCCGATAAAAAGCGCCGGAGTGGTTCCAAACTGCTCCGGCGCTTCCAATAAGGATTTACTTTTTCTTCGTCCCTACGGATTTTTTTGGCTTTGCCGCAGGCTTCTTTTGCTGCGGTATCTTTTTCAGCAGGATTCCGCTAAACGGCGGCAGGTCAATCTGGAACTGGCAGCCGTTTCGGGTCATCTCGCCAACGATGGGTTTGGTGTCCTCCACGGTGTTTCCGTGGAATCGCTCCCAGTCGGTGTGCAGCAGCGGCTGCAATGCGGTGCAGTCCGGCAGGGTGAACGTATAGTGCTGTGTGCCCTCGTCGGAGAAGTGCAGGAGAATCACCAGATCTTCCCCGTGGGCAGCGTGGCGCTGGATGGCGTAGATGCACCGCTCTTCCTGATGGCAGTCCAGCCAGCGGAAGCCGTCCGCCTCATAGTCGCCCTCATACAGCGCCGGTTCTGTGAGATAGAGCCGGTTCAGCTCCATCATAAAGTGGTGGAACGCATCGTGGATGGGGAACTTCAGAATGTCGAAATCCTGCTGCTGGGTCTCCGTCCACTCCCGCAGCTGTCCCAGCTCGCTGCCCATGAAGAGCAGCTTTTTCCCCGGATGGGCGTACATATAGAGGTAGAGCGCCCGTGCCTGCGGGAACTTCTGTTCGTACTGCCCGAACATCTTTTGCAGAATCGTCGCTTTCCCGTGGACGTTTTCGTCGTGGGAGAGGGGGAGCAGATAGTACTCGTTGGGGAAGTACATCATGGAGAACGTGAGCTTGTGGTACTCGTTTTTCCGCTCCCACGGGTACTGGCGGAAGTAGTTCAGGGTGTCATTCATCCAGCCCATGTCCCACTTATAGTCAAAGCCCAGTCCACCGTATTCCACCGGTTTGGTGACACCGCTGTAATTGGTGGAGTCCTCCGCAATGAGCATGGCATCCGGATACCGCTGGTGCAGCCCCTGATTCATGCGCTTCAGGAACTGGATGCTGGACGGGTTGGTGCCACGGTATTCCTCGCCGCCCCAGTAGATCAGCCGGCTGACCGCATCCATGCGGATGCCGTCGAAGTGAAAGACATCCAGCCAGTAGAAGGCGTTGGACTGGAGGAAGCTGCACACCTCGCCCCGTGCGTGAATGAAATTGCAGCTGCCCCATTCGCTGTAGGTGTCCTCTTTTTCCGGGTATTCGTAGAGGGTCGTGCCGTCGTAGTGGTTCAGGGCGTAGCCGTCCACGGCGAAGTGTACGGGAACAAAGTCGATGATGACGCCGATACCCGCCTGATGGCAGGTGTCCACCAGCTGCATCAGCTGGTGCGCTGTGCCGTAACGGGCGGTGGGGCTGAAAAAGCCGGTGTTCTGATAGCCCCACGAACAATCCGCCGGATGCTCGCTGAGAGGCATGAATTCGATGTAGTTGTAGCCGTTTTCCCTGACGTACTTCACCAGCTTCGGTGCGATCTCCTCGTAGGTGTACCAGCCGTTTTCGTCGTGGGGATTGGTCATCCACGAGCCAAGGTGCACCTCGTAGATGTTGACGGGCTTGTGCCGGTGGTCGCTGCGCTGTTTCATCCAGCTGCTGTCGTGGAAGGTGTAGCTGGAGAGATCACGGATAATGGAGGCGTTGCTGGGGCGCAGCTCCATGCCGAATCCGTAGGGGTCGCAGTGGTCGATGGTCTCGCCGTCGGGGTTCTGCGGCGTGATGCGGTACTTGTACATCTGTCCGGGCAGCGCATCCGGCACGGTGATCTCATAGACACCGCCGTCATGAATGCGTGTCATGGGCATCGGCTCCCATTCGCCGCCCTCCCAGATCAGGGCGACAGCTTTGGCATTGGGCGCAAGGGTGCGGAACACCACGCCGTCCCTGGTGACGTGCGCCCCGAAATAGGTATGTGCATCAAAGGAATTTCCCAGAAAAAACTGATGGATATCCATGAATGTTGTAACTCCTCTCAATTCCGCAGTTTGTCACTTTCTGCTGAATTTATTTCTCTTTCCTATTCATTATACAGGAAACCTGCCGTATACTGCAAGCGCCAAATTGAAAAATACCGTTGTATTCTCGACATATCATCGAATATATGATGAGAAATAGACTGCCAACTGGAGAAAAAGAAAAAAATTTCGGAAACCCATTGCAATTTGACAGAAGATGGGGTATAATAAAAGAGCAGAGAACTCGGCCGTATCATGCGGTGCGGACCCTGTTGCAGAAATTTATTAGGAGGCACTCACTTATGTTAGTATCGGCAAAGGATATGATGGACAAGGCAAGAGACGGCAAGTATGCAGTCGGCCAGTTCAACATCAACAATCTGGAATGGACAAAGGCAATCCTGAACACAGCACAGAAGCTGAACTCTCCGGTAATTCTCGGCGTTTCCGGCGGTGCCGGCAAGTACATGACCGGCTTCAAGACTGTTGCAGATATGGTAAAGGCAATGGACGAATCTCTGGGCATCACGGTTCCGGTTGCACTGCATCTGGATCACGGTACCTATGATCAGTGCTATGCCTGCATCAAGGCTGGCTTCACCTCCATCATGTTCGACGGCTCTCACTTCCCGATCGAAGAGAACCTGGCAAAGACCCGTGAACTGGTTGCAGTTGCACACAATCTGGGTCTGTCCATCGAGGCAGAGGTTGGCGCAATCGGCGGCGAAGAAGACGGTGTCATCGGCAGAGGCGAATGCGCAGATCCGCAGGAATGCAAGACCATCGCTGATCTGGGCGTAGACATTCTGGCTGCTGGTATTGGTAACATCCACGGTGTATATCCGGCAAACTGGGAAGGTCTGAGCTTCGAGACACTGGCTGCTGTTAAGGAAGCCGTTGGCGATATGCCGCTGGTACTCCACGGCGGTACCGGTATTCCGGACGACCAGATCACCAAGGCAATCTCTCTGGGCGTTGCAAAGATCAATGTCAACACCGAGTGCCAGCTGGTATTTGCAGAAGCAACCAGAAAGTACATCGAAGAGGGCAAGGATCTGAAGGGCAAGGGCTTTGACCCGAGAAAGCTGCTCCTGCCGGGCTATGAGGCAATCATGGCAAAGGTTGAGGAGAAGATGAACCTGTTCGGCTCTGTCGACAAGGCATAAGCTTCAGAGATCCGGTTCTGAATTTCAAAAACCACAAAACAATGAGCGGAATGGGCGAACGCCTGTTCCGCTTTTTGTGTCTGTATCGCCTGCCCCGGCGCAGCCGCTGCGGAAACTGCCAAAAATTTTGGACGTTTACACAAAAGCGCTTGACAAGCCGGCGGTGTTTCCCATATAATAGAGGCAATACCCATTGCTATTTCAAAATCAGAGCTTGTGTTCGTAGGAAATATATGCGGATTT
>NZ_FR898037.1:0-3507 GCF_000437175.1 Ruminococcus sp. CAG:330
GGTATTTTCCGGCAGCCGATGCCGCCGCAAAGCCGGCTCCCCCAGCCAGCAGCAGCATCCAGAGCACCCAGCCCGTCACCCGGCAGGCAATCTGGTGCTGCTCCGCTGCCGTCCTGCGCTTCCAGCGCCGTTGTTGCTTGATTTTCATAAGTCACCTTTCCTTAGAGCCTGTTTCGCATCTTTTTCCGCACATCTTTTCGGCAGATTTTGCCGGTGACTGCGTCAAAAAACCTTGCCATACGAGACAGTATGCCTGCGGATTTTTTCCTTATCACCGACAAAATCATGCTCGAAAATCTGCACAGAAAAAGATACGGCACAAGCTCTTAGATCAAAAGCTGCATTGCAGCACTTCCGCCAATGCCAAAGAGCACGGCCACGCATCCCGCCAGAAGCAGTACTGACACGCTGACCGTCAGCACCGTCCGCATGCGTCGGAACCAGAGGGTATGCTCCGCCCGCCGCAAAAGCGTCCGCCAATGTCCGGTGGCAGCATAGCACGCCGGCAGCAGTGCCAGCCCGTAGCTGCGCAGAAAATAGAAGTCTGATTCCGTGGGCATGATGCCCTCCATTCCCAGGAGAATCCGGCAGTACGACCAGACGTGGGCAAGGTCGGGCATGGTGAGAAGCAGCGAACCAACGCTGAGCAGTCCTCCCACCAGCAGATAGCGAAATCCGGTGTGTGTCCTGCGTTCTCCCATGGCGTGTTCCAGACAGAGCAGCAGTCCTATGGCGATACCCCACAGCAGGGACGGCAGCCGGAAGCCATACCACAGACCGATGCAGCCCCATGTCAGCGTAACTGCAATGGTGCGCAGCAGCGGATTCCGGCTGGAAAGATGCCCTCCCACATACTGAGAAAACCACTGGATCACCGTCCGGTTCCACTGCGCCGAAAACAGCAGGACAGACGGATAGAACAGCTTCTTGCCATAGCTTTCCGGCAGCTTTACGCCATAACAAAGAGCCAGTCCGATCGCCATGTCCGCATAGCCGGACAGTTCCAGATACAGGGAAAGCAGATGTGCCAGCACGCCGAGCCACGCCGTCAAAAAGGAGTAGCCAGAGAAATCCGTCTGCGCTGCCGAAAGGAAAAACATTCCCACCCAGTCGGCGAGCAGCAGCTTCTTGGCGAGTCCGGCCACAAAGCGCAGCAATCCGGCACCGGTCTGTTCCATGGAAACCGCACGCTGAAACTCCCAGCGCTGTGCGTCACGGTAGGACACCGCCGGCCCCAGGATCAGACGGGGATAGAACAGCATGTACAGGAAAAAGCTGCGCCAGTTCCGCTCCGCCGAGATCACGCCACGCCGGACATCGGCACAATATCCCACGCCCTGCAGCGCAAAAAATGCCAGCCCCAGCGGAAAGAACATGGTGCCGTCTAGGTACGCCGTCTTCCATGAGCGCAGCCAGTCGCTGCGCAGCAGAACCAGCACTGCCAGATATCCCAGCACCACGCCGGTGAGCAGCAGACCGCTCCGCCCTTTTCGGGACTTCCAGCGCTCCATCAGCCAGCCGGCGAAAAACGTCAGCGCCGTCAGCAAGAGCAGAACGCCAGCGGAGAGCAATCCGCCGCCCAGCAGAAACAGCACGCTGATGACCAGCATTGCCTCCCGTTTCCACCGATGGGGTACCAGACGGTAAAGCCCCAGCGTCATGGGGAAAAAGAGAAAGAGAAAGGTAAGGGATGCAAACTGCATGAGATCTCTCCTTTTCCTCAGGTTTCATCAGCCAGAAGCTGCTGCAATTCCTGCCGTGTCATCATGGTGTTGAGTACCTCCAGCAGCGATGCCGCCGAGAGCAGATCCGGCAGCCCCAGCCGCTTTTGCAGTGCTTTCCGGCGAGCCTTGCTGTCCGCACCGCCGGAGAGCCCCAGCTCATACAAATCATATCGGGTGATGGGATCGGCTTTCTCCGGTACTTCATCGGTCAGCACGCCCGCCTTGGCGAACGCCTCCAGCAGCACGTCTTTCCGGATACCTTCCACGCCGAGCTTGCCCTCCGCCGAGGGCTTTTCCTTGCGGTGCTCCTTGCCGTAGATATCGGGGATATAGACGTGATACAGCTTCCCGTCCCTGACTGCACCCTTCAGGTAATTCCGAATCTGAAAGCCTGCCCGATCGGAGTCGGTGAGCACAATGACGCCGGTGGTTCGGGCGTAATACTGAATCAGCGCCATTTTCTCCGGATCCCGAAAGATGCGGAAGCCGTTGGTGACGAGAATCACCGCATCCAGAATGGAGGAAAGCTTGATCTTATCGTACTTTCCCTCCACCACAATTGCCTGTGCAATATGAATCATGTTGTTTCTCCTTATCCAGCGGTAATTTGCAGCATGCGGACAATGGCTGACTCCAGCAGCGCACGCTCCGGCGTACTGGTGGAGTTCAGCTGAATCTCCAGATCACACAGCAGCTGCACGCAGGCACGCAGCCGTTCCGGCGGAATGCGCCGGCAGTCCCGAAACGCATTCTGCACCTGAAAATCAAAGGAATAGCTGAAGTCCTGCTTCATATCTGCAACGCTTTTTCCGGCATAGATTGCCGCAGAGGCACGGTACAAATCCAGAAACGCCGAAGCGATGGAGTGGACGATAAATGTCCGCTTGGTTCCCATGGCGTACAGCTTATCCAACTCCGCCATTGCCGTCTGCGACTTCTGGGCGACCACTGCACGTGCCAGATTGAACGTCGTCGTTTCCAGCTGGGGCGAGGTCATCTCCCGCACCATATCCGTTGTAATGGTTCCGCCGTCCGCATAGGCGCAGAGCTTTTCCAGCTCCCCCTGCAAAATCAGCGTATTGCCCATGCACAAACGCACTAGTTCCTCGGCACTCTTCTGTGGGAACGTACACCCCAGCTTCTCCGCCATGGCAGACAGTTCTTTCGCCAGTACCGCAGGTGTCCGCTGCACCGCCTCACAGACCACGCCATACTTGGCAATGCAGTCGATCAGCTTCTTGTTTCGTCCCGTGGGGTTGCGCTTTCCGTTCTTAACATCGAATCCGGTGACATCGAAAATCAGCACCGTTGCACCGCCCACGGTTTTCAGCAGTTCCAGCAGCTGCTTCAGCTGTTCTTCCCGCAGGGAGTCGGCGTTGCAGTCGTGCACCTGAATGCAGTTGTATTCCGAGAACATGGAGAACTGCCGTGCCGCATCTTCCAGCGCTTTCAGTTCCAGCTTCTGCCCGTCCATACGGGTCAGCGCCATGTCCGGTGCGCCGCCGGTCGCCTTTTTGATCAGCGCCGCAGTCAGCTGGCGCACCTGCACCAAATCCGCACCATAAATATAGTAGAGGTTTTGCAGCTCGCCCTTTCGAATCTGTCCGGCAAGCTGTTTGGGTTCCCATATGGGCATAAGTTTTCTCCTTTCCCCTGTCATTCCGGCGCCGTCACCGTAACCTCGCCGGAGGCGGTCACACGCAGCTGCACCGCCTCCTCCTGCACATAGGTTTCCGGCGGCAGGATGTCCTCCGGTGCAGGCTGCCGCCGCAGCACCAGCTTG